>JAPVVU010000174.1 GCA_028571885.1 Gammaproteobacteria bacterium
CTCAGGCTGGGTGTTAAAATATTATAGCCGGACTCATTTAATGATTCAGCCAAACGTTTAACTGTGGGGAAGTTATGGGTTAGCATAAAACCATGTAAAATTAAGATGACGGGTTTGTTTTCTTCGCCCTGATAATACTCAGCATTTGCTGTGATCTTATCAGAAATTTTAAGATGAACCGTTTCCCCAAAGAGAGGGCTCATAAAAATAGAAAAAAGTACCATAACTAAAGTGATTTTTTTTATTAAAAAGAACATAGTATTCCCCCGAAAAACCAATCTTTTTTGTTAAAGACTTATTAATATCAATGTAGACTATGATTTTGGGTTTGTATGCTTTTGAGCCTTCAGCTGGTTAAACTAAGAGCCATCAGCGTTAAACCAAGAGCCATCAGCAGATGAACCAGGAGCCATCTGGCAGATAAAAAAGTTAAATCATATCGAGATATTTTTGCGGGTCGAGATTCCACTTTTGGTCAGATTCTGAGCTTATAACTTTAACTTTGTCCTGCTGAGACAGATCAACAATTTTGGGTTCAATTGTTTCATTTGTTTTTGAATTGAGAATGGCGATAACGCGAGGCAGCAGTAAATTACTATTATTTTCTATTACAACGGCAAGATAGTGATTACTTAACATAACCAGGGTGGCGGGTGGATAGATGCCGACACATTGTATAAATTCCTGCATGAGTTGGGGATTAAAATGCGAGCCTGTCCAGGAAAGCATGCGCTTTAGTACCACAGAGGGATCCTGTCCTTTGTGATAGCAGCGATCGGCTGTCAGCGCATCATAAACATCAACAATAGCCGACATTTGTCCGATAAGACTAATTTCATCCCCTTTTTTGCCGTCAGGATAACCTGAACCATCGTATTTTTCATGGTGCAGAGCAGCGACATCCAGAGCATTTTGACTAATTCCAGGGGTGTTTAACAGAATGGTATGACTATCAACGACATGATGGCGCATAATGACAAATTCTGCATCGGTTAATTTTCCTGGCTTATTTAGAATTTCTGTGGGCGTCAACGCTTTACCAATATCATGCAAGAAACCGCCAGTACCAACCTCGTGAATAATCTCAGGTGACATGCCACGGCTTTTTGTAAAGGACATCATTAACACGGCGATATTAACAGAATGTTCAAAAGTATAAGTGTCCATATTACGGATTCGAGATAGACCCAACAGGGCATTATGATTGTTAAGCACAGACTCAGTCATTTTATCAACGACTGGTGTGACTTGCTCCATTTCAACCTGCTGGCCTAATTTAACATCGGCCATAATATTTGAAATAGCCTGTTCAGCATGATTTTTTATTTGCTTTGCGTCTTTTCTTGTTTTCTTCAGGTTTTTTTTGTCGGAATTGTTAGTCGAACTATCATTGGGGATTTTGTCTTTTGACTGTTCATTAAGTGGCTCTTTGGCAGAGCTTAAATTCGATGTGTGTTGTTCAATACCAATACCTTTATCGGTGTTGATTTTTAGTGATTTTATGCCGGCACTCTGTATTTTCCTGATATCACTTTGTTGTGTAATTTTAAATTGATTGCGTGCAAATGGGTGTTTCATCCAGGAACAGTCTAATTCATGTATATACATGCCTTTTTTCAACTGTATAGAAGAAATTGTTTTTATCATAATTAAAGCCCAATACTACAAATGTTAATAATTCAGATATAGTAGGAGTATAGGATGTAATTAAGAAAAAAAAAGAAAAAGTGGCGTCCCCTAGGGGGTTCGAACCCCTGTTACCGCCGTGAAAGGGCGGTGTCCTAGGCCACTAGACGAAGGGGACACATTTCAGACTGTCATGATTTACGCTGCTCTTTATTTAGATTGCTTAGAGAAATCTTTATTTAAAGAAGTAAAAAGACATATTTTGAAGCAGTCCTTCGTAGCAATTAGCTAGAAAGTGCGCATATTATATTGTTGAGTTTTTAATTAGTCAAACATTAATTCAAATATTTTTTTTCTTGTAGAATAAATATAAATTATCAATTGCTTATAGATTATATTTGACGCTTTTTATATCATATGAAGTGAGGCAGGGTATGAAATAACAGCCACTTTACCTCAATGCGGAGTAAGTTGGAGTCGTTAATCAATTTATACCCCGCCTGAATAGTCACCCATATGGAATATTTTCAGGATCTCAGATTATTATGAATGAATTAATTGAATCAACCGCCTGGCTTGAACTTAAGGCACATTATGAAGAGGTCAAAGAGCTTCATATGCGTGATATGTTCGCCGAAGATCCACTGCGCTTTGAAAATTTTTCAGCCAGTGTAAATGATCTGTTATTGGATTATTCCAAAAATCGTGTCACCGGGAAGACAATGGAGTTGTTATTTGAGTTAGCTCGTCAGGGCAATGTCGAAGAATGGCGCGATCATATGTTTTCTGGTGAGAAAATCAACCTGACAGAAAATCGTTCAGTATTACACACTGCCTTGAGAAATCGTTCCAATAAGCCGGTTAGGGTAAATGGTCGAAATGTGATGCCCAGGGTCAAAGCTGTGCTTGCACATATGCGTGATTTTTCTGAACTGGTTCGTTCCGGTGAATGGCGGGGCTACAATGGTGCCAGAATAAAAAATATTATTAATATTGGTATTGGCGGCTCAGATTTGGGACCCCATGTGATTTGTGAATCCATGCAGCCCTATGCGCAAAGGGGTTTAAAAGCTTTTTTTGTTTCCAATGCAGATGCAACTCATTTAGTTGAAACTTTAAAGCAGGTTGAGCCCGAGTCAACTTTATTTGTCATTGCTTCAAAAACATTTACCACTCAGGAAACCATGCTCAATGCATACAGTGCTCGAAAATGGTTTATGGATTTGGTGGGTAATGAAAAAGCCATAGAAAAACACTTTGTTGCTGTCACCACGAATATTGAACTGGCCACCGATTTTGGAATTAATGAAAACAATATCTTTGCCTTTTGGAATTGGGTGGGAGGACGATATTCTCTCTGGTCAGCGATAGGTTTAACAATTGCGCTTTATCTTGGTATGGATCACTTTGAGTCTCTTTTAGAGGGGGCTTTCGATATGGATCAACATTTTCAAAAAGCGCCGCTGGAAGAAAATATACCCGTCATTATGGCTCTGCTGGGGATCTGGTATAACAACTTTTTTGATGCGCAAAGTCATGCAATTATGCCCTATAGTCAGTACCTGGAACGCTTGCCGGCATATTTACAGCAGTTGGATATGGAAAGTAATGGTAAAACCATTGATAAGAATGGCCATCGAGTGAATTATCTGACCGGACCTATTATTTGGGGACAGTCAGGCACCAATGGTCAACATGCTTTTTTCCAATTACTGCATCAGGGTACCAAGCCGGTTCCAGCTGATTTTCTTATTCCTGCACTGAGTCAAAATCCTCTGGGTCTACACCATAGAGTCTTATTTTCAAATTGCCTGGCTCAGACCAAAGCTTTGATGTTAGGTAAAAAATATGCTGAAGCTGTGGAAGAAATGAAACATCAGGGCTTTGATGATGAAAAAATTGAAGAGGTGATTCAACACAAGGTGTTTGATGGCAATAAGCCAACGAACACTATTATTTTTGAACGTCTCACGCCTAAAACTTTAGGGTCGATTCTTGCTATGTATGAGCACAAAGTATTTGTGCAGGGCATTATCTGGAATATTAATTCCTTTGATCAATGGGGCGTTGAATATGGCAAAGTGCTGGCAGGTCAAATCCAGTCTGATCTATCAACGCCCGGCGATGTTAAAAACCACGACTCATCCACAAATGGCTTGATTAATTATCGCAAACGCGTTTATTTTGATGATATTGAGAAAAATAAGGTTGATTAATACCGACGCAATTGATTGATTTAAGTCAGCAATTGATTTAAGACAGCAATAGTCAATGAGATGAATATTCTACTGTGCCGCTCCCTGGCGTATGCTGCTTATGAAATCAATGATAATGCAGAATTAAATGTGCTGCTTGGGCGCATAAACTGCTTAACTAAGTTTGTGTCAGGGTGAAAATAACCATTGAGCTGGACGGCTTCACCCTGAACTGAATTGAGTTCCTTGAGGATGCTTTGCTCATTCTCACTCAGCTCTTTTGCTAAGCTTACAAAGCCTGCCTGAAGCTCGGTATCCTGTGATTGTTCTGCCAAAGCCTGAGCCCAGTATAATGCCAGGTAAAAATGGCTGCCTCTATTATCCAGCTCGCCAACCTGACGTGAAGGGGATTTGTTGGTTTCCAGAAATTTGGTGGTTGCCTGATCCAGTGTCTGAGCTAAAATCTGAGCTTTCTTATTCGAGAAGGTATTGGCAATATGCTCAAGAGAAACTGCCAGCGCCAGAAATTCACCTAAAGAGTCCCAGCGTAAATGATTTTCTGATAAAAACTGCTGTACGTGCTTAGGAGCAGAACCACCTGCACCTGTTTCAAACAGCCCGCCGCCATTCATCAACGGTACAATTGAAAGCATTTTTGCACTGGTTCCCAGTTCCAGAATAGGGAATAAATCGGTCAGATAATCGCGTAACACATTACCCGTGACAGAAATGGTGTCTTTACCTGCTTTGATTTGCTCTAATGAGAAGTTAATTGCCTCCTCAGGCGACATAATACGAATATCCAGTTCGGATAGATCGTATTGTGACAGATATTGTTCTACTTTGTTTATTAATTGTGCATCATGAGCTCGATGACTATCAAGCCAGAAAATAGTCGGCATTTTAGTTGCCCGGGCCCGATTAACGGCCAGTTTTACCCAATCCTGAATCGGCGCATCTTTTACCTGACACATTCTCCATATATCACCTGCTGCAACGTTTTGTTCCAGTAACACGGTACCTGTCTCATCAGTCACCTTGACAACACCATCAGCTGGAATTTCGAAGGTCTTATCATGTGAACCATATTCTTCGGCTTTTTGCGCCATTAAACCAATATTTTGAACAGTACCCATGGTTGTGGGATCAAAAGCGCCATGCTTTTTGCAAAAATCAATGGTTTCCTGGTAGATACCAGCATAGCATCGATCCGGGATAATGGCTTTAGTATCATGAAGCTGACCATCGGGGCCCCACATTTGACCTGATGAGCGAATGCTGGCGGGCATAGAAGCATCAATGATGATATCGCTGGGCACATGTAAATTTGTAATGCCCTGGTCTGAATTGACCATTGCCAGTTCAGGCTGGGAATCATAACAGGACTGAATATCTGCTTTAATTGAATTTTGCTGTGCCTCCGGGAGTTTTTGAATTTTGCTTAAAAGATCCCCCAGACCATTATTGGCATTAATGCCCAGCTCATCAAAGACAGTACTATACTTGTCAAAAACAGTCTGAAAATAAACTGAAACCGCATGGCCGAAAATAATGGGATCAGATACTTTCATCATGGTCGCTTTGAGATGTACCGACAATAAAACATTATTGGCTTTTGCATCCTCTATTTGCTCTGCTAAAAAAGCACGCAAGGCTTTTTTACTCATAACAGCAATATCAATTATTTCTCCTTTGAGCAGAGGAGAACTATCCTTGAGCAGGACGCGCTGATTGTCATCCGTCAGCAGTTCGATTTTAAACTCACAGGCTTTGTCCAGAGTGATTGAATTCTCACTACCATAAAAGTCACCATGACTCATACTGGCAACGTGGGTTTTTGAATCAGACTGCCAGGCCCCCATTGAATGCGGGTTGTTTTTTGCGTACTGCTTAACTGCGCCTGGCGCGCGACGGTCAGAGTTTCCTTCACGCAGCACAGGATTTACTGCACTGCCTTTTATGGTGTCATAGCGTATTTTTGTTTCTTTTTCTGTATCATTTTTTGGTGCTTCCGGATAGTCAGGGAGTGTATAACCCTGTGTTTGTAACTCTTTGATAGCCGCTTTTAGCTGTGGAATCGATGCACTGATATTGGGCAGCTTGATAATATTGGTATCCGATTCTTTGACGAGTTGCCCCAGTTCCATCAATGCATCGGATGTTATTTGCTGCTCAGTTAATTGCTCAGGAAAACAGGCAAGAATACGTGCCGCAAGTGATATATCTTTGGTTTCAATTTCAATGCCGGCAGTACTGGTGAAAGCTTTAATAATGGGTAAAAATGAATGAGTGGCAAGCGCTGGAGCTTCATCGGTTAGTGTATATAGAATTTTGGGATTAGATGAACTGGTTACCATTCGATAAAACTCCTGATTTGTTTGTGACAACTTTTTGTGACAATTTTTTTTGACAATAAGGGTATCTTTAGTCTGATAAATATTAAGCTAAATGATTCCTGATTTTGTTAAGTGTAAGGAAATATCATACGAAAATACGAAGAAAAATGAAATATTGAATACAAATGACTCTTTAATTAAGATGTTATTTAAAGGTGTCATTTTAAACTGTGATGAATTTGAGAAAGTGGCGTCCCCTAGGGGGTTCGAACCCCTGTTACCGCCGTGAAAGGGCGGTGTCCTAGGCCACTAGACGAAGGGGACATATTTTTTGACTCTTATAAAAACAATCAAAAGTTCTCTTCGCTGTGAAAACAGCTGCTTTAGTGCGTGTAAACTTTAGTGCGTGTAAACTTTAGTGCGTGTAAACTTTAGTGCGTGTAAACTTTAGTGCGTGTAAAACTGTAGCAAAAGTTGTTTGGTGGAGCTAAGGAGGATCGAACTCCTGACCTCTTCGCTGCCAGCGAAGCGCTCTCCCAGCTGAGCTATAGCCCCGAACAACAGGCGTGTATGATACTGGGATGTGAACGATTTGTCTA
>JAPVVU010000175.1 GCA_028571885.1 Gammaproteobacteria bacterium
TAACCCAATGCTGTCAACAGCTGTTCAGCCTTTTCACCCAGGGCCGGCACTAATTCCATGGTATAAACTCTGTCAACCAGTTCAGCCAGTATAGCTGTCTGGTAGCCGGAACCTGTACCGATCTCCAACACCCGATAGTCAGGTTCAAGCTGCAGCAGATCGGTCATCAGGGCAACAATATAGGGTTGAGAGATAGTCTGGCCATGGCCGATACTCAAGGGGCCGTTATCAAAAGCGAACGCCTGCAGTTCTGACGGGACAAACTTATCCCTATGTACCTTAGCCATTACTTTCATCACTTTGTCAGCCAATGCTTTTCTGCCAATCATATGGCTGGTATATATCACTTCCCTTTCGATATCAGCAATCATACGTTTAATATTTTTGTTCATACCTGTAAACCTGTAGCTGAAACTGTGGTCACCCAATATCTGTTATTATACGGTATCATTATCTTACATTTCTATACTTCAGGTATCCATCATATGGATAATTTCCCTGAGCCGTTTTTTCGAAATCCTGATGTTAAACTTATCAGCCAGATATTGCTGTGACTGTTCAATGCTTTGTACCGTTGCTGTTCTGTTGCGTAAAAAACCGGAAATATCCTCGTAAATCGCCCATGGATAGATCAGCCAACGCCACTTGATAACCTTGCGGGCATAATAATCAACCGGCAAGTGACTACTGGTCTTGTGATGCACAACTGCGGTTCTTGTTTCACATGGCTGGAATGTCTGTAAATGCGCCAGCGCCAGCTCCAGTGTATCACCACTATCATTAACATCATCAATAAGTAACACCCGTTGATTGCTGATATCATTACACAGCGGATATTTGATAAGCGCTTTTTCCATCTTTGTTGAACCGGCGGTATAAAGTTCAATTTTAATGCTGGTCAGGGCCATAATATCCAGATAATCACACACCAGCCGTGCCGGTACATATCCCCCGCGACCAATGGCAACCACCAGATCAGGATGAAAACCGGATGCCTTGATCTGTTTTGCCAGGCGCAAACACAGCCGTTGTACCTCAGACCAGGAAATCAGCTCGCAACGTATTTCCTTCTCCATAGTGATAACCTCAAATATTCAGCAATGAAATCAACCTAATCGATAACGATACATCTCTTCTATTTAAAATATAGGTAAAATCAACTGATTAGGCCAGAGACAGGAACGATTAAATTGCTGAAAATGTGTGATTTTATGTTATATTTCATCTATCATTATAGCTAAAACATACGTTCAATACAGGTTCAATTAATGACGGCTTTATACTGATGTCAAAACCACATATGCTCACCATTGACGGCAACCTTGCTGCTGCAACCATTGCTCACAAACTCAATGAAGTTATTGCTATCTATCCTATTACCCCGGCTTCACCAATGGGCGAATGGGCGGACGAATGGTCATCCAGGGGACAGGTTAATCTATGGGGAACTGTACCACACGTAGTAGAGATGCAGAGCGAAGGCGGTGCTGCCGGTGCTATCCATGGTGCCTTGCAGGCGGGTGCCCTGACCACCACTTTTACTGCCTCACAGGGGCTGCTGTTGATGATCCCCGATATGTACAAAATTGCCGGAGAGCTTTCGCCTGTCGTGTTTCATATTGCTTCCCGATCGCTGGCCTGTCAGGCACTGTCAATCTTCGGTGATCACAGTGATGTGATGACCGCGCGCATGACCGGCTTTGGGTTGCTTTGTTCTAACTCGCCCCAGGAGGTACTGGACTTTGCCCTGATAGCTCAGGCAGCCAGCCTTGAAGGGCGAATTCCGATGCTGCATTTTTTTGATGGTTTTCGTACCTCCCACGAGATCCGGAAAATTATGCCCATTGAAGATGACATGCTGCACAGCATGATCAGGGATAAATGGATTATGCAGCATCGTGCCCGCGCCCTTTCGCCTGATAATCCGGTATTACGCGGCAGCTCACAAAATCCTGACATTTACTTCCAGGCACGTGAAACAGTTAATCCCTATTATGAAAAAATGCCGGCTATTGTCCAGCAGGCAATGGATCGCTTTGCCAGACTCACTGGCCGCGCTTATCAACTATTCGAGTATCTGGGCAGTGAACAAGCGGAGCGGGTGATTATACTCATGGGTTCCGGCGCGGAAGCAGTTGAAGAGACGGTTAATTATCTGACTCAACGAGGTGACAGGATAGGCATGATCAAAGTGCGCCTGTATCGTCCTTTTGATGAGCAGGCACTCATCTCTGCTCTGCCTGACAGCTGCCGCAAGATAGCGGTTCTGGATCGCACCAAGGAACCCGGCGCGAATGGCGAACCGTTGTATAAGGATGTGCTGACCGCCATCTCACAATATTTTTACACCCGGTCTGGTAAATTCAAGGTAATGCCGGGTATTGTTGGCGGACGTTACGGACTGTCATCCAAAGAGTTTACTCCGGGGATGATCAAGGCAGTGTATGACGAACTTAAAAAAGCTCAACCCAAAAACCATTTTACCGTGGGCATCCATGACGATGTGTGCCATACCAGCCTTGAATGGGATAACAGTTTTCGCACCGATGCCCATGATGATACCTTTCAGGCACTGTTTTATGGCCTGGGCAGTGATGGTACGGTCAGCGCGAATAAAAACAGTATCCAAATCATCGGCGAGCAGACCGATCTGTTTGTGCAGGGTTATTTTGTTTATGATTCCAAAAAATCCGGTGCCGTCACTATATCCCATCTGCGTTTTGGCCCCAAAGCGATTCACTCGACCTATTTGATCGGGGACAACGATGCAAACTTTGTCGCCTGCCACCAGAACATATTTCTGGAACGCTATAACATGCTGGACAAGGCGGCCGATAAGGCGGTGTTTTTGCTAAATTCCCCGATTGCTGCCGACCAGGTATGGGATACCCTGCCGGTATCCATGCAGCAGCAGATGATTGATAAACAGATCAGTTTTTACTGTATCGATGCTTATGCGGTGGCCAGCAAAACCGGTATGGGCAAGCGCATTAATACCATTATGCAGACCTGCTTTTTCGCTATCTCGAAGATCCTTCCAAAAGACAGGGCGATCAGTGAAATCAAGGCCGCTGTAGAAAAAAGTTATGCCAAAAAAGGCGCGCACATACTTAAAATTAATTTTCAGGCGATTGATGAAAGTCTGGCTTGCCTGCATGCTGTTGAAGTACCCGCACAGGTCAGTAGTGAGTTTGAGATCCAACCGCCGGTTTCTGATTCAGCCCCGGCGTTTGTAAAAAATGTCACTGCCGAGATTATTGCCGGTCGGGGCAACGAAGTACCGGTGAGTTTACTGCCTGCAGACGGCACCTACCCGGTGGGTACAGCGGCCTATGAAAAGCGTAATCTTGCCGATGAGATCCCGGTACTGGATATCGACCTGTGTTCCCAGTGCGGCAAATGCCCTCTGGTATGCCCGCACGCTGCCATCCGCAGCAAAATATTTTCTCAAAAAGAACTGGCACAGGCACCAAAAACATTTAAGCATACTAAAGTGAAAGGCAAGGGATTTCCTGAAGATATGCATATCACTTATCAGGTGGCACCGGAGGATTGTACCGGTTGCGGCCTGTGTGTTCAGATCTGCCCAATCCGTGACAAGGCCAATCCTGAGCACAAGGCGCTCAATATGGCTCCGCAACCTCCTTTACGGGAACAGGAGCGGGAAAACTGGGATTTCTTCCTCAGTTTACCCGAGTATGATCGCAAGGCATTAAAAACCAACACTATCAAAGGTTCCATGGTATTGCAGCCCCTGTTTGAATTTTCCAGTGCCTGCCTGGGTTGTGGCGAAACACCCTACATCAAACTAGCCACACAATTATTTGGTGACCGCATGGTTGTTGCCAATGCCACCGGCTGCTCTTCAATTTTCGGCGGCAACCTGCCCACCACACCCTGGACCCGCAATGCAGAAGGTCGGGGCCCCGCATGGAACAACTCGCTGTTTGAAGATAACGCTGAATTTGGTTTTGGACTACGCATCGCGATTGACCAGCAGACTGAACATGCCAGAAAACTGCTTAAAGAACTTAAGCCTTCACTGGACGCCGCTCTGGTGGATGACATACTTAATGCCGATCAATCTGACGAAGCAGGTATCTATGAACAACGTCAGCGTTTGACACAGCTGCAGAAACTGCTTGCAGCACGCACTGATCCCCCGGCCGCCAGTTTATCCCAACTGGCCAATAATCTTTGCCGCAAAAGCGTATGGCTCATTGGCGGCGATGGCTGGGCTTATGACATAGGTTATGGCGGCCTGGATCATGTACTGGCTTCCGGGCGGGATGTGAATATTCTGGTGCTTGATACCGAAGTATACTCCAATACGGGCGGCCAGACCTCAAAGGCAACACCTCGTGGTGCTATTGCAAAATTCTCCGCTGGCGGTAAACCTACAGCAAAAAAAGACCTGGCACTATTGGCCATGTCCTATGAAAATGTCTATGTCGCCAATATTGCCCTGGGTGCCAAAGATGTTCAGACCTTACGTGCCTTTATAGAAGCTGAAGCGCATCATGGACCATCACTCATCATCGCCTATGCACCCTGCATTGCTCATGGCGTGGATATGAAAAACAGCCTGCAGCAGCAGCAACTGGCTGTTGACAGTGGTCATTGGCCTTTGTTCCGCTTTGATCCCAAACGTATCGAGGAGGGTAAAAATCCCATGCATCTCGATTCAAAGGAACCATCAGTGCCCTATAAGGAATATATGCAGACAGAGACCCGCTTCAGCATGCTATGGCAATCACACCCCGAGTATGCAGACAAAATGGCACAACAGGCTCAGCATGAAGTGACACAACACTACCATTTTTTCAAACAGTTATCGGAAATGGAATGGGATGACAGCTCTGGTGCTGCAGCCATTAAGGAAAAAATTAAGAATCTTTAAAAAACTTGTCCATAAGGCTCAATCTATAGATTAACAAAGGATAAATTTATGACCATATGGAACAAGTAAATGAAATGTCCAAAATGCCAATTTAAACAGAATGAAAATAAAATTTCATGCCCCAAATGTGGGATTTTTTTTGAAAAATATACAAAATATCATCAAAAAGATAAATCAGAGAACAACAATGAATATTCCTCTATAACGTACCAACAAACGTTAACAGAAAAAATAAAGAGTTATGATTGGGCAAATTTATTATTTTATATTGATGATAAAACAGAGCCATTATTTTTTATTGGACGAATTATCAGCTTTTTAATTATTTTCATCTGGGGTTTGTTATTTATTTTTTCATCCATTGAAAGTAATTACGTTGGGGAATCATTTATGCACCTCATTAACTTACCTTTTCATGAAGCAGGTCACGTGATTTTTCGTCCTTTTGGTTCTTTTATGACATCACTTGGTGGAACATTAGGACAAATGCTGATCCCAATTATTTGCTTATGGACATTCCTTTTTAAATATCGAAATACATTTGGCTCTGCAATTTGTTTATGGTGGTTTGGTCAAAACTTTCTTGATATTGCTCCTTATATAAATGACGCCAGAGCAGGAGTACTTCCATTACTTGGTGGTAATACAGGCCATTCTGCGCCTTATGGCTTTCATGATTGGGAATATTTGTTAACAGAAACAGGTTTACTGCACTATGATCAATTTATTGCCAGGTTATCCTTTTTTGTTGGGACATTGATAATACTGTCATCATTCGCCTGGAGTGGCTTTTTATTATTTAAACAAATGAAAAATCTAAAAAACAACTAACATTCTAAGAAGTCACTTGCGATTTCACCCAACTAACTCAATTATTTTAAGAATGTAGTTTGTTATATGTTGTTATTATTTAAAGATTAATCGAGTTTGATAATTTTTAATTCATAAATAATATCAATTTTTTGAGAATCAGATTCTTCATCCTGTTCTGCATTAGTAGTATTGATATAAAAAGCCATATGTTCTTTACCCTTGACAGTTATCAAAGTGGCATAGGAATTATAATACATCCCGGCCTTTTGGCCTCTACCAGACAGGTCAAAATCTGTATCCTCCACAGGCTTTAAATTATATTGGTTATAGAGAGGTTTAAACCTGTTTTGCCAATCATCTTTCTGTATTTTGTCACTCACTTCAAGTATCTGAATAAAATCTTTAGCCGCATTAAGCTCTTCGCCGTTTGGCGTATAAAAATGGTTAATTATTTCACCTCCAGACATTTTTTTAATATGGCTATAGGTTGTTCCATTAAAATCAAAATCATTTTTGAAAGGAGAGCTTAGTACAAAAGTAACGATAAAACCTATCAACAATACTGCTATTATTATTTTTTTCATTATGATTCCTTTTATTTTCAAACAAAGACATGGGGACAGACCACGATTAATCAAGCTTTGCCGGTGTACCTGTCTTACCAGGCATTGCGAACCTCCATTATCCTATCAAATAATAAGAGAGAGCAGGTTGATAGTTTTAATCGTATTCTGTCCCCTATTACGTTGTGACAGGTTCGACTTTAAAAAAATTCAAACTATACTATATTTTAATTGTCAGGTATCACATTGAATCGGGAGCACAATGACCTATAATTCACAAAAAGTCATCACCTTCGGCTTTGGACTCATGCTGTTGTTTTTGATATTAATTACCGCTGTTGGTTTAACAAATATCACCTCCCTAAATGATAAGATCA
>JAPVVU010000176.1 GCA_028571885.1 Gammaproteobacteria bacterium
CTGAAGGCTCTTTACCGGCTGAGGGCTCTCTACCAGTTAAAGACTCTCTTCCAGTAGAAGAAAGCACTCCAATTATTATTCTTCATGGTTTATTTGGCAGCAACAGGAACTGGCATCCTATTGCCCGATCGCTATCAGATAAACACACTGTCTACTCACTCGACTTGCGTAATCATGGTAAATCACCGCACTCTGATGCTATGGATTATTACCATATGGCCGAGGACGTGCTGGACTTTATAAAAAATGAAGTCAACCACAATCAAATAAGACCCGTTAACATTATTGCTCATAGCATGGGAGGCAAAGCAGCTATGTGGCTGGCCTTATCTCACCCGGAAGTAATAGCGAAATTAGTGGTTGTTGATATTGCACCCGTCACTTATGAACATGATTTTTCTGATGTGCTGAATGCTTTTGAGTCAGTTCCCCTGGAGTTAATTCAGTCTCGTCAAGATGCAGAAAAATATTTAGCACAGACAATAGGGCAGAGTAGTTTGCGTCAGTTTTTATTACAAAATCTGCAATTTAAAGATGGTAAGTATACCTGGCGTTTGAATTTGAATGCAATTATTCATTCTATTGCCGATATTACCGGTTTCCCGGAGATAAAAGATATCAAACCATTTCCAGGACGGGTATTATTTATTGGCGGCGGCCAGTCAGATTATCTGAATAAAGCCAATCAGGCACTCACCAGAGTATTATTTCCTAAAGCGTCATTTTCTATGATCAAACCTGCGGGTCACTGGCTTCATGCAGAGCAGCCTGACTTGTTTAAAGCCCTTGTAGAACCATATTTTTCCTGAAATAAGATGTTACTTTAAGTATAAATTGCATTTTGTGACTTTGTCTCATTCATTATCACGATGCTGTTTTGAACTGCTATTTTGAAGAATGCCGAAAGCCGATTTAACAGATTTTTGATGGTGTTCATGAATCGTTCATACAAAATAAAGTACAATGAAGTATAAAATAATTAAAAGGACTAATTTAAAAAGGACTAAGTTATGAAAACGATTACAATGAAAACGGTTACAATGCTGGTGTTTATGGTTTTAGTTTCATCCGGGTGTTCCTCAAATCCCTATAATCCCTATAACACGCCGACTAATAGTAAAGGTGTTGAAATCACAAAAAGTGCAGCAATTGGTGCTGTTGGTGGTGCTGCAGCGGGAGTTGTTATCGGTGATAGTCGAAAATCTACTTTAATTGGTGCAGGTCTCGGAGCTTTGATTATGGGTGGTTCAAAGGCGTATCAGGAATACAGTGAGTAATTAATGACAAGTGGTTTTGATGAACCCTGCTTTAAAAAGTATGCAGCTCTATGCCTTAATCTATCACAATGGCTAAAATGAAACCCGGGAGAACAATGGCCATGCAGCAACTTATTCTGCAGGTTCGAACGGCGATGCCTTTTGACCTGCCAGAAGCAAATTTGTGTTCAGGGCAATGTAATGGCTGCTCGCAAAAATTACTGGACTATCTGGATATAGAATTGGAAGATTGGGAATATCGTCTCAAAGATGGGCAAGTACCTGATTTTGGTGAAATACAGCGTATTGCTAAAACGAGTAAAAAGATTTATAAAATATTAGATCGAAATGGACTTATTGCTGAATCACTTTAAAAAACACGTTGTTGACTCTCTAAAAAAACGTTGAGGATTCTCTAAAGAAAACGTTGGGGACTCTCTAAAAAAAACGTTGAGGACTCATTTGAAAAACAGTAGAGAATTGAAAAATTCCTGAACATTCACTCGAAAAAATACACAGGAAAAATTCAGAGAACGGAATTACATATAGAAAGTAGCGTGAATTCCAGCAAAATTGATAACATCCCCGTCAGCCAGCTTGACATGAAAAATCTTTTTTCCATTAATAAAAGTACCATTTGAACTGCGCAGATCGGTAAGAAAGTAATTTTCTTCAAAATTGAGGCGGGCATGATGGTTGGATACTGAAGCATCTTTAATAACAACGTCATTATCAGAATGGCGGCCAATTGACGTACGACCTGGTTTCAGTTCAAAGTCATTATGTATATTATCTTCTATCTGTACTCTTAGAATTGCCACTAGTTGCCCTTATGTACGAGTATTTTTTATTCTATTAATGTTAATAGGTATTAGAGTCGCTCATTATACTAAAATAACTTGTAAATAAGAAATTTACTTGGTCAGATTTGACTTACTTCTACACATTTAATCTATTTGAAAGGTTGCTTTGCCACTGATACGTTTTTCCTCAGCAGTTTTTTCAATTTCAATATGACTTGTATCAGGAATCTCAACAGGTTCTGGTTTGATTTCAATACCTTCAAGAGTACCTTCCTGAGCTTCTGATATCGATAACTCTGAAGTGTCTGGTATATCTACTGGGAGAGGTATAGACGCTCCGGCAGAGAGCGGTGTATTGTCTTGTTCTGCCATATCAAAATCGCTGATATCAGGTAATTCCACAGACTCTATTTTTATAGTAAATTCTTCCATACTGCCCGTGTTAGCTTCGCTCATTGTCAGGTTTTCAATATCAGGCAGCTCAACCGCTTCTATTGTTTGTGCAAATTCTTCTAAAGAACCTGTTTCCGCTTCAGCCATTGTGAGGTGACTGGTATCGGGTATCTCAACAGTTTCATTACTTTTGGATGGATTCAATATGTTGGCGCCTGCTGGAGCAAGCTGCAGGCCTTCAGTTTCACTGCTGTCATCTTCTGATGATGATTCTTTGGGTTTATTATAATTTATCAGAGATGCAAGTCCTGCACTCAGACCACTTGAAGGTGTTTGAGTGGGCGCATCATTGGTATCGGCTGCATTATTATTTTGAACTGGAGGGGTGAGAGGCAAAGTAGATGTAGATTTATCTTCTATCTTAACTGCCCGGATAACAGCACCGGCTTTTTTCAGAATAGCCAGGTATTTTTTTGTTGATTCAGTATCAAGATTTTTTTTGATGATGATTGTCTTGCCGGAGAACAGAGCGGCTGTTTTTGCTGCATCGGCTTTAAATAACCGTGCGACATTGTCTTTCACTTCATCAAGTGAAGCACCATCAATAATTTTGCCCTGAAAAATAAGATTATAATGCGCCATAACTGTACCGGTTTCATTTTTAGTAAGACCCTTAAGTACAACTATAGCACATTATAATAATTGGGTTGGAGAGTACTCCGTCCCAGTTTGACTGAACAAATACTCAGTCAAATGCTTTCTTTAAAATTGAAGCTTTGGAATTAAAGGTTGCTGTTAACAAAGTCCCAGTTAACCAGATTCCAGAATGCAGCAACATAGCTGGGGCGAGCGTTACGATAATCAATATAGTAAGCATGTTCCCAAACATCACAAGTCATTAATGGTGTCAGTCCGTCTGTCAGAGGGCATCCGGCATTTGATGTTTTAACAATTTCTAAAGCACCAGAACTGTTCTTAACCAGCCAGGTCCAGCCAGAACCGAAATTAGTCACACAAGCTGCAGTGAATTCTTCTTTGAATTTATCAAATGATCCAAACGTTGAAGTGATTGCATCGGCAATAGCACCTGTTGGTTCACCGCCGCCATTTGGACTTAGGCAGTTCCAGTAAAAAGTGTGATTCCATACTTGAGCAGCATTATTAAAAATACCACCGTCTGATTTCTGGATAATAGATTCCAGAGACATATTTTCAAAATCAGTGCCGGCAACCAGGTTGTTTAAGTTAACAACATAAGTATTATGATGTTTGCCATAATGATATTCGAGTGTTTCTTCAGAAATATGAGGTGCCAGTGCATTTTTTTCATAAGGTAAAGCAGGTAATTCAAACGCCATTGTCGTTGCTCCATGTTAATTGCAGATATATTTAGCAAAAGTTAAAAAGATTTCAAATATTGAGTGAGTGAGAGTATAGACTATTTTTTATCATAATAACATAGCAAAATGCTCAGGTATTAAAATTTATTTTACTCTTTTCAAATCTGTTACTCTTTTTAAAGCAGTAATAATGTAAAATATGAGGTTTAAAATTGAAAGCTTTTTTTACTTCTTTTGTTTAGATCCTTTTGATTAGATCCTTTTGTTTATAAAAAAATGCTCGATAGGCGATAATTCCTGTATGAATGCAATTGAACTCAGTGTTTTTGTCAGTCGCATCGAATCCATTTGTGAAGAAATGGGTGCGGTGCTGCGGCGCAGTGCTTTTTCCCCCAATATAAAAGATCGTCTCGATTATTCATGTGCGGTCTTTGATGGTGAGGGGGCTCTTTGTGCCCAGGCTGCTCACATTCCGGTGCATCTGGGTAGTATGGCCTATGCCATGGCTGATATCGTCACAACTCAAACCTGGAATTATGGCGATATGCTGGTGTTGAATAATCCGTATCTTGGCGGTACCCATTTACCCGATGTCACTATGATCGCCCCGGTTTTTTCAGCGCGCTTTTCTTCTGCAAAGAGCCCTGACAATGAGAGCAATAACCGTGAACAACCTATTGCCTTTGTTGTTAATCGTGCCCACCATGCTGATATTGGTGCTGATGCGCCGGGTTCTATGCCGCTATCAAAATCTCTGCTTGAAGAAGGGCTGATTATATCCCCTACTTATATTATGCATAATGATTTGCTTGAAGATAAAACCCTGCAGGAAATTACCTTGAATATGAGTCGTCCTGATTCAGCCAAAGGTGATTTTCTGGCACAAATCAGCGCTAATCAGACCGGTGTTGCCCGTTTAAATGAATTGCTCAGTCAATTAGGTAAAATGCATTTTGCCTCTGCATTGAAGCATTTGAACGATTACGGCGAGCGGGTTGCCAGAAGTGCTTTGGCACAGATCCCAAATGGCACTTATTCATTTCATGATTATTTAGATGATGACGGTGCCGGGCAAAAAAATATTAAGATTTCGGTCACGCTGCATATCGAGAAACAACGGATAAAAGTTGATTTTTCGGGTACTGATTCACAGGTGCAAGGTAATATCAATTGCCCGTTATCCGTTGCGGCAGCCGCTGTTTATTATGTCTTTCGCTGCTTGATGCCGGCACAGACGCCAGCCTGTGCGGGTACCTTCCGTATGATTGAAATTTATGCGCCACAGGGTTGCCTGCTGAATGCTCAATACCCCGCAGCGGTGGCGGCAGGTAATGTAGAAACATCGACTCGAATCGTTGATGTGGTACTGGGCGCGCTGGCACAAATACAGGCTTCCAGTGACCACGATTGTGACAGTGACAGTGATATAAAAAGTAAAATTCCAGCCGCCAGTTATGGCACCATGAATAATATTGCCATGGGAAGTCGAGAAAATAACAATCATTGGGATTATTATGAGACAATTGGTGGTGGTCTTGGTGCGAATCAGTTTTTCCCGGGATTAAATGGTGTTCAGGCGCATATGACCAATACATTGAATACCCCAATTGAATCTTTGGAGCACCATTATCCATTAAGAATTAGTCGTTATTGTTTACGTGACGCCTCAGGCGGTTCGGGGAAGAACAGGGGCGGCATGGGATTGATTCGTGAGGTTGAATTTTTGCAGCCGACACAAATCACGCTGCTGACAGAGCGACGCAGTTATTCACCCTGGGGATTAGCAGGTGGTGGCAACGGCCAGGTGGGGGAAAATAGACTTGATGGTAAATTATTACCGGGAAAAATATTTTTTACTGCTCAGGCAGGGCAGAAATTAACAATAAAGACGCCAGGTGGCGGCGGTTGGGGTGAACTTTAACTGCTTTAATTTAAAAGAAAAAGTAACTATTCAGCATATATTTCTTAATGACCACTTCTTAATGACCATTGTTGAGCCCATGGTCACTTATTTTTCTGACTTTGCTTTCTGTTATGAGAAGCTGCTTCGCTCAGACAATCAAAGTCAGAAAAATAAGCAACCACAGGCTCTTTATTAATAATACGCTGAATAGTTACAAGAAAAAATGAATTGTTTTAATGTAACTACTCACCGCAGACCTGCAAAGGTTATTACTTGTAAATACACTGAATAATTACGTTTTAATTTAATTTGATTTAATTTAAGAGATGAATGGGGTTTTAAACATGGGAATAATGAACAAAAAATTGATTAAATATGCACTGCTGATAATGGCTGCACTGATAATGAATGCCTGCAGCACAGTCAGAGACACCACAGACTGGATTCCTGGTGTTGATAGCAATGAAGAAATTGAGGCTGAAGAGAAAAAAGAGGCAATGGAAGCGGCAGAAAAAGAACGTGAAACTTACAAAAATAAAGTTGCTTTTGCCCCAACTGCCCGCACTGCTTCAACTTCAGATGCACTAATTAGCGTCAATATCGGCCAGCAATATGCTGAGGCGGATGATATCAAGCGTGAAGATGTTGGTATTGAAGTCAATGCGGGAGTGGTCACTCTGACAGGCAATGTGGCTTCAAATGAGAGTGCAGTTAATGTCATTTCTATTGCTAAAAGCACCGCCGGTGTTTCCAGAGTGATTTCTAAGCTTGTGGTTATTAAAGTGAGAGAAAGCGTGCAGGTACCGCCTGCCTCAGCTCAAACACCAGCTGAGTGAATAAGTTAGTAAAATCATTAGTAAAGTAAAAAGTAGGCTCAATTATGTGTGGCATCTGTGGTGACTATCATTTTGATGGTTCAAAACCTGATCTGAATGTGCTGGACAGCATGTTGCAGAA
>JAPVVU010000177.1 GCA_028571885.1 Gammaproteobacteria bacterium
ATTTCAGTGATGATAGCATGAATATCCATTCATTTTATCATCATTTTACTATTTAGTATTTAATCTTTATCATTTAAGAAAGAAGTTAAAGATTAAATATGAATTACATCACATAAAAAAAGAGGCATGAGTAAGAACTACTCCCTGTCAGCAATCCAGGCCATCTGAATGGCTTCAAGAATTTGCTCACCACAGTGCGCCTCTGTTTCTTCAAAGCCGTCAAGAGCCAGGATCCATGCCATTAAATCCGGAAAATTAACATATTGCGGATCAACATCCGGGTGTTTTTCATCCAGTGCAATGACCACTTCATGAATATCAGTCCATCTTAACCCCATATTATTCCCCTTAAGATAAGTCAGTTCTAATGATTTTCAGACACCATGTTAATGGTGTATTTGGGTATTTCTATAACCAGATCTTCATCCGCAACGACGGACTGACAACTCAGTCGTGAATCGGGTTCAACACCCCAGGCTTTATCCAGATAGTCTTCTTCCACTTCTGTTGCTTCTTCCAATGAATCAAAACCTTCACGAACAATCACATGACAGGTTGTACAGGCACACGACTTTTCACAGGCATGCTCAATTTCAATGTCGTTCTCCAGAGCAGCATCGCAGATAGTAATACCTGGTTCCACTTCAATTACAGCACCCTCAGGACAAATTTCTTCATGAGGTAAAAAAATTAATTTAGTCATTTTCCGGCCCTTTACGCTTTGGCTTATTATGCTTTGGTTTATTAGCTCTTGTTTATTACTTTAGGTCATCAACTCTTTGGCCTGCCAGAGCCTTATTAATACTGGCATCCATTCGACGTTGTGCAAATTCTGCAGTGATTTTATCCACTGCTTCAATTTTCAATTTAATGGCGCGTTGATTGCTTTGTTTAGCAATTTCAACTAATTCATCAATGGCTTGACGAATTTCAACGCGTTCTTCAGACGAGAGTAACTTCTCTCCATCTTCTTCTAATGCCGCATTTAATGCTTCAACAACTCGACTCGCTTCAACCTGCACTTCTCTGAGTTTTCTTGCATCAATGTCATCTTGTGCATAACTGAAGGAGTCTTTAAGCATGGTCTCGATTTCACCATCACTCAAACCATAGGAAGGTTTCACCTGGATACTACTTTCGACACCAGAAGTTTCTTCTCTGGCAGAAACCGATAGTAAACCATCCGCATCGATTTGAAAGGTGACTCGAATTCTGGCTGCACCTGCAACCATGGGAGGAATACCTCTTAGCTCAAAACGAGCTAAGGAGCGACAATCACTGATCAGTTCGCGTTCACCTTGTACCACATGAATTGCCATGGCGGTTTGGCCATCTTTAAATGTGGTAAAATCCTGAGCACGCGCCACTGGAATCGTGGTATTACGATGAATGACTTTTTCAGCCAGTCCACCCATTGTTTCCAGACCCAGTGACAAAGGCGTCACATCAAGCAGCAGCATATCTTCATCAGATTTATTACCAACCAATACATCGGCCTGACGCGCTGCACCAATTGCTACTACTCTGTCAGGATCAAGATCAACCAGAGGCTCGGTAGAAAAAAATTCACCCACCATTTGACGTACTAGAGGTATTCTTGTAGAACCACCGACCATCACCACATCCTGAATATCATCACTATCAATACCCGCATCACGCAAAGCGCGACGACAGGGAACCAGTGTTTTTCTTATCAATGGTTTGATCATTTTTTCAAATTGCTGCCGGGATAATTCAGCTTTCCAGATTTTATTCTTCCCTAAATCAACAGAGAGTGTACTTGTTTCCTGTTGACTTAAAGTTTCTTTTGTCTGCCTGGCTATATCAAGTATCTGACGCAGCAACATGGCATCAGGTTCATTAATTTGCGCTTCTTCTATGATCCAGTCTGTCAGCACATGATCAAGATCATCACCTCCCAGAGCAGAATCTCCAGCAGTTGACAGTACTTCAAAAATACCTTTAGTCAATTTTAAAATGGAGATATCAAAGGTACCGCCGCCCAGATCATAGATAACATGAATGCCTTCACTACCCGTATCTAAGCCGTAAGCAACCGCCGCCGCTGTGGGTTCATTAATTAAACGTAAAACATTTAAGCCGGCAAGTTTTGCTGCATCTTTAGTTGCCTGGCGTTGAGCATCATCAAAATAAGCCGGAACCGTAATAACAGCGCCAGTAAGATCACCACCTAAGGCTTCTATAGAACGTTGTTTCAAGGTCTTTAATATTTCTGCCGACACCTCAACCGCACTGACATCCCCTGCGACGGTACGAATTCTTGGCACAACCGAATTTTCTTCTGTCACAAAGTCGTAAATTGAATGCTTTTTTATATCATCCAGACCACGCCCCATATAGCGTTTAACTGAAACAATGGTATTCATTGGATCTTTGGATGCATTCTGTTGTGCATTATGACCCACTTCTGTCTGATAACCGTTATCATTTTTTCCCTGAAACTGTACCACTGAGGGTAATAAGTGATGACCATTTTCATCAGCAATCGTCTCTGCCAAACCGCTTTTAAGGCTGGCGACCAATGAGTTTGTCGTCCCCAGATCGATGCCGATGGCTAACTTATGCTGGTGAGGTGCTGTTGTTTGTCCGGGTTCAGATATTTGTAATAAAGCCATAGTGTTTCTAGTGTATTCTTTTATTAATATAAGTTTTTGTTAATATAAATTTTCGTCAATATAAGTGGCAAGTTTAAAACTGTTCCGCCAGATCTTCTTCCTTATTCAGGCATTCTTCCTGGAGTCGATTTAAAAATTGCAGTTTTAATACCTGAGCTTTCGCCTCTTTTAACAAATGCTCATCGTTTTCTACTTTCTCATCATTGAATGATAATTTCTGGAATAAGGTGCCTAAGACATTAATTGCCTGTTTAATGCGGGAACTCACATCATCCATAATATTATCCAACTCACTGAGGGGATCATCCTTGTCACCCACCTCAGATAAATTTTCCCGCAATTCCATCTGTTCCATTAAAAATTCAGGATCAATATTGCTATCATTTGCACCTAACTCAATACCATAAAGAGATAATAGGTAAATTGAGCATTGAATAGGATTTTTCAATGTTTCCAGGGCATCATTTATTTGCGCTGCTTTTTGTACTGATAAACGTCGTTCTAAAGCCGTCGCATTAGCAAATTTATCCGGGTGTATTGATTTTTGAATTTCATGATAGTTCTGGATCAGTTTTGCCTTATCAACATCAAAACTAACAGGTAAACCAAGCAGGCTGAAGTAATTATCTGCCATGCTATTTTTTAAGTTATTGCTCATGAGAAAAACTGCCTGACAGGTCAATAAATAATAAAAAGCCTTAATGCAGGCCATGGAAACGAAGGGGGGAAATAGTTTGATGCAGTTCGTTTTCACCACACCTTAGAGAAATTCTAGACGCTGAAACTCTTATAACTACACGTTGAAACTCTCATAACTACACGTTGAAACTCTCACCACAACCACAAGCATCTTTAACATTAGGGTTATTAAACTTAAACCCCTCATTAAGACCTTCCCGGCCATAATCCAGCTCTGTGCCGTCGATGTAGATCAAACTTTTTGGATCAACGATGATTTTAACGCCTTTATCTTCAAAGACATTGTCATCGTCTTCAACTTTATCCGCAAATTCAAGGACATAGCCCATTCCTGAACAACCGTTTGTTTTTACACCCAGGCGTAATGCTTCACCTTTACCGCGATTTTTAATAAACCCGATAACATGTTCTGCTGCTGCTGCAGTTAAAGTAATTGCCATAGAAATAACCTGAACCTTAGGACTGTTTTTCTTTATAATCGGTGATTGCTGCTTTAATTGCATCTTCAGCCAATACTGAACAATGAATTTTTACAGGTGGTAATGCTAATTCTTCAGCGATATCAGTATTTTTAATCTGACCCGCTTCTTCCAGAGTTTTGCCTTTAACCCATTCAGTCACCAGAGAACTTGAGGCAATTGCTGAGCCGCAGCCATAAGTCTTAAACTTGGCATCTTCAATAATACCCTGCTCATCAACTTTGATCTGTAAACGCATCACATCACCACAGGCTGGTGCACCGACCATACCTGTTCCGACACCGGATTCATCCTTGTCCATAGTACCTACGTTACGTGGATTTTCGTAGTGATCCATTACTTTATCACTGTATGCCATTGTCATTTACCTCAATAATTATAATTATTATTGTATCAATCCGCTAATTTTACACTATCAATACAATAACTTGTAGTTTTGCTCTGCCAGTATGGCTGTGGAAACAGCACCTTAAAAAACTAGTGCGCATTCCACTGAATTGTTGATATATCAATACCATCTTTATACATATCCCACAAAGGCGATAATAATCTTAATTTTTCCACTTTCTCTTTGAGCAGTTTAATTGTGTAATCAACATCTTCTTCTGTCGTAAAACGACCCAGACTGAATCGAATTGAACTATGCGCCAGCTCATCATTGCGGCCAATAGCTCTGAGTACATAAGAAGGTTCCAGACTTGCGGATGTACAGGCAGAGCCTGATGATACTGCCAGTGAATCAATCGCCATGAGCAGTGATTCGCCTTCAACAAAGTTGAAACTCAAATTCAAATTATGTGGTACGCGGTGTTCCAGATTACCATTCACATAGAGTTCTTCCATGCCTTCAAAGCCTTTTAATAAACGATCCCGCAGCGCAAGAATTCGCTTGTTTTCTTCAGCCATTTCTTCTTTGGCAATTCTAAATGCTTCGCCCATACCAACAATCTGGTGTGTCGCCAGCGTGCCGGAGCGCATGCCGCGCTCATGTCCGCCGCCATGCATTTGCGCTTCAATGCGTATTCTTGGCTTACGACGAACATATAAGGCACCAATACCTTTTGGGCCATAAACTTTATGTGCTGAAAGCGATAATAAATCTACTTTTAATTTTTTCAGGTCAATTTCTGTTTTTCCTGCGCTTTGGGCCGCATCAACATGAAAAACAATTTTTCTTGAGCGGCAAAGCTCACCAATCGCTTCGATGTCCTGAATTACTCCGATTTCATTATTAACATGCATAATAGAAACTATAATCGTATCATCACGCATAGCCGCTTCAAGCTTAGATATATCAATGAGTCCATCTTCTTCCGGATCAAGATAAGTCACTTCATAACCTTCTCGTTCCAGTTGACGACAGGTATCCAGAACCGCTTTATGTTCTGTCTTTGCGGTAATAATGTGCTTGCCGCGTTTGGAATAAAAATGCGCAGCACCTTTAATGGCAAGGTTATCCGATTCAGTTGCGCCAGAAGTCCAGACTATTTCCTTAGCGTCTGCATTAATTAAAGCTGCAACGTGAACACGGGCTTCCTCAACGGCTGCCTCTGCATCCCAACCATATTTATGAGAACGAGAAGCTGGATTCCCAAAATTCCCATCCATTGTCAGATAATGGCACATTTTCTCAGCAACACGTTTATCAACTGGTGTTGTTGCTGAATAATCCAGATATATGGGTGAACTCATTAATAATTCCTGTAATCAATTTGTAACAATCGTTTGTTACTCTTGTGTATTATTTCTATGTATTAAAGCTATTGTAACTAAAGAAGTCATATTTCAGACTTATGCCACATTAGACTCTTTCAGGCCATCTTTTAAACTGCCTTTTAAATTAATGCTATTAAGGGATAGAGCTGCATCCTGACGTTTGGCAACTTCTTTGACAGCTTGCTTTTCAACCAGACTTCCTAGTGAAATATTAGCTAAAAAATCAAAAATCTGATCGCTCAAATCACACCAGAGATCATGCGTTAAACATCTTTCTTCATGCTGGCAATTACCTTTACGCTTACAACGTGTCGCATCAACCGTTTCATCAACTGCGGCAATAATTTCAGCGACAGCAACTTCATCAGCAGGTCGGCTCAAGCGGTAACCGCCACCCGGGCCTCTGGCACTATTAACTAATGCATTTTTTCTTAACTTGGAGAATAATTGTTCCAGATAAGAAAGTGAGATTTCCTGACGCTGTGAAATATCAGCTAAAGTAATTGGACCATTATCATAATGAATCGCTAAATCCAACATTGCGGTTACTGCGTAACGCCCTTTTGTGGTCAATCTCATTGGTTTATTCCTGTTCTCTTAAGATATTATTCATCTATCTTAAGAAAACCAAGCGTTTTAGTCAAGTATTTTTTTAATGGCTGCTCTGAATACCCCGGTTAGAAAAAAACTTAGTCCTCTTTGTTAATTCCTGCTCCAGAATTCGATTTAACTGAGATTTTTTTATCTAAATGAATGATATGAACATTATCTTCTGATTTATTGCCACCTGAAGCACTGCAAATATCTTGTGCCGGACAGGTTTCCGGATGTTCATCAATAGGTGTTATCTCACAGATATGAACTTCCGGGATGGTAATCTCTGGAAATTCGTTATCAATAGAGCGAATTGCCGTACACATTTTATCTAATTTATCATCAACTGAATGCATATGATCCAACATACAGTTAATCGCATGAGCCACTGGATCAGGCATATCACCGGACGTACCATAAGCATCAAAACCAATTTTTTTGGCCATGTGCTCACGCTTCTCATC
>JAPVVU010000178.1 GCA_028571885.1 Gammaproteobacteria bacterium
ACACCGTCGGCTTTGGCAATATGTCCCATGATAGAAAAAGTAGCTGAGAAGAAGGCAGCCTGAGTTAACTCATTGTTATCCCCCATACCTTCCTGCATAGGTTTATCAACTAATTTGTGACCAATCACACTGCCAATTAATAAACCCAGTGGACCACCCATAGAAAAACCAACTGCACCACCTAAAAGCTTACCCCACCAACTCATCTTTTTTTCCTCATGTTCCAGGGAATTAATTAAAAAACAGTCTGATCATAACAAAAAGAACCAACTTATTGAATTTTATGTTAGCGTATTCACAAATATATTATCAACCACTCTTAAACACAGATCAAAGCAACTAAAACGATGACTCAATCAACCTGCCTTTTTTGCCAAATTGCCGAGAAAAAAATACCTGCAAAAATAGCCTATGAAGGCAAACAGATTATTGCCTTTCATGACATTGCACCACAAGCTCCCGTACATATTCTCATCATTCCAAAAGAACATATTGCGACAGTAAATGATTTTAGTGAACAAGAAGCCAGTCTTCTTGGGCATATGGTTCTTACCGCAAAAAAATTAGCCCATGAGCTAGGTATCGCTGAAGATGGTTATCGGTTAAATATGAATTGTAATCATCTGGGTGGTCAAACAGTTTTTCACACACATTTACATCTGCTTGCAGGAAGACAATTTGGCTGGCCTCCAGGCTAAGTTAGAGAAATGAAGATAATCGCCGTTATTCAGAAGAATAATTGTGCAAAATATCCTCTCATTGAGGCAAAAGTATGATTCAGGCTCCTAAATAAGTGTTCCACCAAAAGTAGGCCCCATGAGGGGAAATAGTGGGCATTAATCATTTAACATTCGCATCAGAACCTGTCATTCATTATTGGGCTCATATTGGCATAAAATCACCAAATAATAAATGACAGGTTCTGATGCTCAGTGTATACCATTTTAGGAACCGTTATTTAGTTGCCCCTGGTTTTTAATCCATTTATGACGTCTGTTACACGTTGAGCCCACTGTTCTAAAATGGGTATAACATCAGCCAGTACAATCTCTGAATCTTTATCCTGCTTTTCTTTACCCTCTTTCAGGTCAACCGCCTGAGCGAGGAGTTGTCCATTCACAGAATCAACTACTCGGATTTCTGTCATAATCCGGGCACTTTGTTTTGATAGACCTGATGTTCTTGCAGCACCTGTAACGACAACCCCGATAGGAAGATATTGATAAACTGCCCTATCATCATAATCTGCATAGACACTGGTAATTGCCGGTTGGATACGAATGGTGCCAGGACCCGCTTTATCAACCAGGTTAAATTTTTTGGAAATTTTTTCCTGAATCAGAGCTCTGTACTTATCAGTGATGGCTAAAAGAAGTGTGCCATCAGTTTTTTCTTCACCATCTGGTGTAATAACGACAACCTTATCAACCATAACGCTATGGTATTGCTGCCAATTAATTCCAGGGGCGGTATATCCTAGTGTCTCTTCATCTTTAGGATCAGGTCTCAGATTCGAGTAATCATTTAAAAAACCAGAATATTTATCTTCTGTCACTTTATTGCTTGCACAACCCGCTATCAATGCACTGGAAACTAACAGACTTATAATAAATTTGTTCATTTTTTTCTCTCTATATTTAGGACTTTAGGAAATTTTATTTCCTATTTTTGGAAACGTCAAGCTCTAAACTTTAGTTACTAAAATAATGGTTAATAAATTTTTTGTTGGCTCAAGGCTAAGTACTGATATAACACACCATCACCCACCAATAAATATAAATTTCTGCCAGCTTTTCATACGTAACAGGATACGGCGTACAATTGAAAATGCTTTCCAGTTATCACTATAAACAGCAACTTCGGCCTTAGCACCTGCAGGTAATTTATACTCTGATAAGTCATCAAGCACTTCTATTCTTACGGGAACTCGTCCTTGCTGTGCCTGCTCTGCAATGGTATCGAAATTAATTAAGTGGCGACTGGGCTGGACTTGTCCCTGTGCGATTACCTGGAGTATGTTTGTTACCTTGCCTTTGAAAGCACGTCCTGGAATGGCATCGAATGTAATTTCAGCTTCATTACCCACATCGATGTTTTGTATTCCATTTTGAGGAAAGCCTGCATAAAGTTCAGGTTCTTCTGCATGTACAAAGATCATTCCAGGAACAACCTGAGGTTGATGTATCAGTGTCATTCCAGGACGTAATCTTTGCTGAGTGACGAAACCGTCTCCCGGGGCATGAACAACAACTTCTTCTTCCAGTTCATATTGAGCCTTGTCTAATCTGGCTTTCATCGCTTCAATATCAGCCAATGCAGTTTTATATACAGCACCCCATTTTGCTGCTGCACGTTCAGATTCAAAATTTCCTTTCACTAATTTTAAGCTGCGCTCATATTCTTCCTTGCTCATATCTCGTTCAACTTTAAGACTCTTAAGCTGTCCATTAAGATTGGCTATTTCATC
Source organism: Gammaproteobacteria bacterium (assembly GCA_028571885.1). Classification (GTDB taxonomy): domain Bacteria; phylum Pseudomonadota; class Gammaproteobacteria; order GRL18; family GRL18; genus GRL18. The sequence goes on from JAPVVU010000178.1 coordinate 2,468, forward strand.
TTCAAAAGGTTTTGCATCAAAACGAAAGAGAATATCGCCTTTCTTCAAAGGAGTATTTGCTTCAACGGGTACCTCAACAACCTTACCATTCACTCGTGGAAAAATTGGAGTTGTATAGAAATACATCCGTGCTTCACGACTATAGGGGTGGTTGTAATTCATCACCAATACAACCGAGCCAATACCAAACAAACCGACCAATAGTGATGTGGTCACTGTCCATTTATTAAGAGGCACTTTAAATACTTTGAACACAACCCAGAGAATAGCGGCGTAAATAATAATCAGCAGATCAATCATGGTTGTCTCCTATGTTCTTACCTATGTTCTTAGAAACAGGAGTAGAGACAAAAGTGGATTCCAGCTGAGTAACACGATTTTGTAGATCCTTTATCGTATTTTTCATATCCTGGATGTTAATATTATTGGCAGCTGTCCCGGCAAAACCATAGCCGCTTTCCGGTTTATATAATGAAGCCCAGATCCATAAAAATGGCCAGATGGCATGTAATGTTAACAAGCTCAGCCAACCGCCAACATGAATGGCATCCTGATGAGGATGATTTCGTTTTACAGCCATTTCATAGGGGATATCATGAATATAAATTGCGGCATAGACCAGTATTAAAAATACAATAATCATGACGATCAAAGCAAAGTAGTCAAGAAACATTAAAATCTCCTTTTTTCTAAAGACTATATTTATAAATTAATTTTTAACATTAACTTCCGGCTTCACTTCCTCTATTTTCACAGCAGTGCTGCCTTTGATCCGTTCAATGGCGACACTCACTGGCTTGACTTTACGGATTTCAAGAAATGATTGCACAAAATATCCAATCACTAACAATAAGGTAACACCTGCTAATGCGGTACTGAATGTGTATTGCCAGCTTTTGTCCTTTTTCTTTACCATATCACTCGTCCTTTTCAACTTGGATGGTTTTGACTTTTATCTTTGTTTTAGCAGCGCTCTCTTTATCGCCTGACAAGCGTTTTCCTATTTCACGACGAAAACGAACCATTTCATTGAGGTAAAGCCCGACGGGACAAAACAATCGACACCAGAAACTGGGGACAAAAAATGAACCCAATATGGTTGCCGGCAAGATATACCACTGAATGCCAAGACCATCTAATGAAAACATCATGGCAAAAGGCTCATAGGAACCCAGTGCAGGGTGAGCGGAAAGAAAGATCAGCATCAAAGCCACCCAGCTTAGAGAATAAATCAGTGTGGTTGCCCGGCGCTGGAATTTCATATCAATACGCAGTTTTACACCGCTTATTTTTTGCAAAAGATCCTGAACCCCTTTAAACGGGCAAATCTGCTGACAATAGATATTTCGTCCAAGAATGACAACACTGCCCAGCATACCAATCATCATGATCCACCACAGTGGATACTCTTGCGGGTTGGGAATGTAGCCCATAAAGATACCAGCAATATTACCCAGGTTCACAGAGGCATTGGCATAAAAACCAACAAAGGTAATTGAACCCACCACCACAATAAAACGGACGGCCTTTGCTAATTTTCCTTTCTGGTAGGCACCATAAAAAGCCAGTGCAAAGAGAACGACAAGAATCAATTCATTCATTCCAACTTTCCAGACAGGCTCGTCCCAGCTGCGTGGCAATTTCAAATGTTGTAATGCACCAAGATGGACAGCTTCTCGTATTGCTTTGGTAAACCCTTTTGCTGAAATAGTTGCGCCTGATACACCATCAATATCATCGTTAGCATCACCATTTAGAAAATAATTATCCGTTACTGATTTTCCAGCAAACTGTCTGAAGAATTTAATATTAAGCTTGTCCATAAAAGCAGGCGTTTCTTTGTGACTCAGCACAATGATCTCATTCAGGTTTGCACCTTCATCGGTACGCCGTACTTTAATCGCAACAATTAATGGTCCGCCATAGCCTGTTCCTTCAGCCATCACTAATGCATCAAATGGCAGCTTTTGATCAGACTCGCTCTTATAATCTATATTATAAACAACTGGCAGATCGGTATTCGCACTAGAACGCTGTAACTTAATATCGGGCATCTGCTGCTGTAATAACGCATCATAGTCCGTTTGCGCTGCAATTTGTCCAATGATAAAAGCCGCCAGCAAAGCGACCCAGGCAAAGGACGTGATTATGCGGTTCCAGGGAAAGGATTCAGTTTGTGTCATAAATTGTAAGTCCAGTTATTAATTGCCCTTCGCTACTCCATGGAAGCAAAGAAGTGATAAGTTAGCCAACCTTTTCTACTAGCTTTGGAGCAACCAGATGGCGCCAAATCAATACCATCATGACAACACCAGAACCACTGAATACAATCAGCCCTAAAGCACCTGATTGTGCAATCCCTTCCAAAAAGGAAGCACCTGCCCAGCCGATTCCGAATAACACCATGACAATCCCAGTAATCAAACCCGCCCAGGTATACCATTCAAGCTTAACAATCATGGATAACCAGGCGAGTGCAAAAACACTCAGAGTAAATATAATGCCCATAAAAAACCATTGCATCAATTCCATTAACTCTCTCCTTAAATTTTGTTTAGTTTTATTTAGCTCTTGTTAGAAGTACCAATATTGTTTTTCATTTTAATATTAACCCGCATACCCTCTCCCGACTTCCAGAATTTCAAAGCCTTTTTGGGATCATTGGTATGACCATAACCAAATGCAGGATGCGCCTCAGACATGAATCCGTGAAGAAACCCAGGAGAAATAGGATTGATAGCCATAATAAAGTAATGGTGCCAGAAATCAGGCTCATTGAAGGTGCAGCTGGCGATACAGGCGGCACAGGCACTGCCATTTTCAACCCAGAAGTTGTAGCATTTTTTTGCATCACTATAGAATTTTCTGATACCGATATGGTTGTTCCAGGTGTAACCAGGTTCGTCACTAAACTCATAACTGGGTTCAAAACCGTAACCACCATTTTTATCTTCCGGAAGTGGAAGCGCATCACTCGGACAAGCCTCTGCGCACTTACCACAACTAAGACAGAAATCAGTAATACCCCAATTATGTGGTTTGTCATACTCAACAAATTCAAAATCGGTATACACTTTCATAATACGGACACGCGGGCCAACTCCGGGAGCAATCAGAGCACCATTGCGACCACCTTCACCCAGACCAGCCATGACAGCATAAGGTACACTGCTACCCAGATCATTACCTGCACCCACAGCATGATAGCCCATCCCCTTAAGAAATTTTGCCATCTGCGTCGCTTTAACACCCATTTGTGAATAACCGTCTGCTGCTGTACCATCCGCAGTCCAGGCGGGTGCAGTAGCCATGCAGTCATAGTCCATTGATGACAACATAACGATCACCGTTTTGGGTTCAAAAGGAAAATCTTTTTCCCAGGAAAGTTCTTTCTCATTTTCAATATCATACAGGGGATCATAATCCCAACGTTTGTCACGTTTGGCAATGCCGCATTTCACTGCGCCAAACACACGAGCCGCACTTTTAATGGCATCACTGGCTTGTTTTTTACTCTCAAACTGATATTGTTCTTTCTCAACATCCGATTGATCCCAGGTATTAAAAGGCGTATTGGGCTGCAGATTGGCGGATAATCGGCTACCAGCAAGATTCAGAGGTTCCCATCCTGCCTTCTGCAAAGCACGATCCATTTGCGTATAACCTGGCCTACTATTATCCCAGGGCTTTCTGTACATATCCCTGAAACCATTAATCCAGTCAAATTGCTTTTTTTGTAATCGGTTATATTGTTCGTTTCGTTCTGGATACTTTTTATTGAGCGCCCTGCTGGAGACAAAGTTAAGAATGGTATCTTGCTGCGGTTTTGGCTTAAAAAGTTTTTCATCAATCACTGGATAATCAGTGACTTCCCTACCTTCCAGTGAATGCCGGGCAAGGCCATAACTACCTGCTCCGGCAAGCAGTGCACCACCACCGCCAACAGCAATGCGTTTAAAAAAAGTTCGACGAGCGGGTTCTTCCATATACCAGGGTTCATTTGCTTGAGTTTGCTGTTGCTCATTCACAGCTGCAGACTTATTATTTTCTTCACTCATAGTCACTTTCTCCATTAGCTTAACTTTTGCATTAAT
>JAPVVU010000179.1 GCA_028571885.1 Gammaproteobacteria bacterium
AAAAAAGCTAAATCTATTTGGGACAAAGCTTTAAAGAAAGATCCGCAACATCGTGTACTGATAGGTACCAGAACGCGCTATTTAAAGAAATAATACCCGGCCGCAATGCATTTTTCTCATGTCTCAACAAGTCAGAACATCAATTTTAAGAACATAATGATAAGATCATACGGCACAGCTATATTACAGTCAGTTGCATTGGTGTCAATGATTCTGCTGTTTGTTTCAGGTTGTACAACAACTGCGATAAAGTCATCAGAATCAGATGCTTCATTTACCCGGCAGCAACCCTTAGATAAAATTCCTGATAGCTGGACTATCAATGGTCGTATCAGTGTTATTAATGAGCAGGAAAACTGGTATGCAAAATTTACCTGGATTCAACAAGAGCAAGATTTTCAGCTTAGTTTTACCGGGCCTCTGGGTGAAACTGAGTTGCAAGTCAGTCAAATTGCTCAAAATGTACGTTTAAAGACCCCAGCCCAAGAACGCACGGGTCATAATCTTGAACAACTCTTACAGCAGGAAACGGGCTGGTCACTGCCAATCACCTCATTACGCTATTGGTCTCAGGGCTATCCGAATCCAGCGATTACTGCACAACTGAAATATAACAAAAAGCAGCAGATTAGTGATATTTTTCAGGCGGGATGGCATATTCAATACCATAAAAGAATGCTGGCTGAGCAAGTGTCAGGCCCCAAAATATGGTTACCCAAAAAAATCATTGCGACTAAGCAAGATATTAAAATTAAACTTATTATTACTCGCTGGCACCTTGGTGAGTCATCCTTTAGCCTTATCGACTAGGGGCATTCCCCTGCGTTGCTCAGATGTATCTATTGGAACAGGACAAAGCTTCTTGAGAAATCACGATTCAGATAAAATTTGGCTGGCTCCAGCCAAAATTAATCGTTTTTTACATATTACCGGTCAACGTGAAGATGGCTATCATGAATTGCAAACGGTATTTCAATTTTTGAACTATGCAGATGAACTTCGTTTTACAGTGCTTGAACATGATGAAATTTCACATAATAATCCGCTACCTGGCGTAAAACCGGAAGATGATTTAACTATCAGAGCGGCAAGATTGTTACAGCAGCATTCAAACTGTCCGTTAGGTGTAAAAATAAGTATTAGCAAACGTCTGCCAATGGGGGGAGGCCTGGGCGGTGGAAGTAGTGATGCTGCCACAACTTTAGTGGCATTGAATCAACTCTGGCAATTGAAATTGGATATGCCCGGTCTGGTTAAACTGGGAGTACAACTTGGAGCAGATGTGCCCATCTTTATTCATGGTTTTGCTGCCTGGGCAGAGGGGGTTGGCGAGGAACTTTCAGCAATACAGCTGGATGAACCCTGGTTTGTGATTTTAATTCCAGCGGTTTCTGTTTCAACGGCTAAGATTTTTTCTAATCCGGAATTAAAGCGGGATTGCCCTCCAATAAGTATTAACAGCTTTCTATCCGGACAAGGCAGCAATGTCTGTGAGCCCATTGTGAGGGCGCTTTATCCTGAAGTTGATCAGGCTATTAAATGGCTGAATCAATTTTCTAAGGCCAGAATGACAGGAACAGGGGCATGTGTCTTTGCTCCCTTTGCATCAGAACAGGATGCCAGGAAAATTTTGTCAAAGCTGCCAGAACAATTCAAAGGATTTATTGCCCAGGGGCGAAACATATCTCCATTGTATTCATAAGCTTAACACTAGAGTAAATAGTTTTCTGAATGCTTTCAAAAACACCTGAACATCATGTTTTTTAATAAAAATAAAAAAAAATGAAAAATGGGTGTGACAATTGAAAATTTTCATCGTATAATCCACCCCACATTTTTGGTAAGGCGCTTTTTTTAAGTAAAGAGTAAGCAAACAACTTACTTTAGTCTGATTTGTTAGGTAGCTGTCTTAATTAAGTCTCTTAGTTAAGTCTCTTAGTTAAAAGCAGAACAAAAATGTTCGGTTATTATTGTTGGGCCGTCGCCAAGCGGTAAGGCACCAGGTTTTGATCCTGGCATGCGCAGGTTCGAATCCTGCCGGCCCAGCCACTTCTATGACCGCACCTACTATGATCTTGTAAATCGGGTCTTATAAATCAGTCTCGTAAATCGATTTTTATAAAATGTATTGCAACAATCTTAATAGATGACTTTCTAGTAAAGCTTGCTACAATTGGTGTAATTTAATCATTTACATCTGGGGAACACACAGTGTCCGATTCCGACATGATGATTTTTTCGGGAAATGCCAACCCGAAACTTGCACAAGATATTGCCAGACACCTGAATATGCCCTTAGGCAGAGCTTCCGTAGATAAGTTCAGTGACTCTGAAATTATGGTTGAGTTGATGGAAAATGTACGTGGAAAAGACGTATTCATTGTTCAGCCGACCTGTCAGCCGGCAAATGATCATCTTATGGAGTTGATGGTTATGGCGGATGCTATTCGTCGTGCATCAGCCAGAAGAATTACCGCTGTCGTGCCTTACTTTGGTTATGCCCGGCAGGATAGACGCCCACGCTCAGCTCGCGTTGCCATTACGGCAAAAGTAGTTGCCAATATGATTTCCGGCGTTGGTATCGACAGGATGCTAACCGTTGATTTACATGCCGATCAGATTCAGGGTTTCTTTGATATCCCTGTGGATAATGTTTATGCATCACCGATTTTACTCGGTGATATCTGGCGTCAGAAATACCCCGACCAGATGGTGGTTTCACCCGATGTTGGCGGTGTAGTACGTGCAAGAGCCCTGGCTAAACGTCTTGATGATGCTGATTTAGCGATTATTGATAAACGTCGGCCCAAAGCGAATGTCGCCAAAGTAATGAACATTATCGGTGATGTAGAAGGTCGCTCCTGTGTCATAGTTGATGATTTAGTCGATACAGCAGGCACCTTGTGTAAAGCTGCTCAGGCATTGAAAGAACATGGCGCAGCCAAAGTAATTGCTTATATTACCCATCCGGTATTATCAGGTCTGGCTATTGATAACCTCAATGCGTCTGAACTGGACCATCTGGTGGTAACTGATACTATACCGCTGAGTGCAGAAGCAAAACACTGCAGTAAAATTCGTCAACTGAGCAGTGCTATGATTTTAGGCGAAACAATGATGCGAATTAACCGTGAAGAATCGGTTAGCTCATTGTATATGGATTAATCTGACTAAACTTGTTTTTATAACTTGTTTTTATAAATAGTTCTCTTTCTTAAGAGAGTTTAAAAAGTTAGTTGGATAATTGTGAGGCAAAGCCTCTGGAATACTAACAGGTATTCTATTCACTCTGCTATTGGTCGCGATGGCAGGAAATTATTGTTTGGTTTTTAGTCCCTATGGCTTTAAAAGCAGCAGGGTATTAAAAATGTCAGACACACATACTTTATTTTGGAGATACAACAATGAGTGCAACTTTTACTCTTGCTGCAGAACTGCGAACAGACACAGGGAAAGGTGCGAGCCGCCGCCTGCGTTATGCGAACAGAGTGCCTGCAATTATATATGGCTTAGACAAAGAGCCAGCCATGCTGACTTTCAGGCATGATGATATTCTACACGCCTGTGAAGACGAAGCATTCTTCTCACATATTCTTAACATAGAATATGATGGACAATCAGAGCAGGTTATTATTAAGGACATGCAGCGCCATCCTGCAAAAATTCAAATTATGCATGCTGATTTTCAACGCATTGATGCAGCCCACGCATTGCACGTTAATGTACCATTACACTTCTTAAACGAAGAAAGTTGTGTTGGTGTTAAAGGTGGTGGTCTTGTATCTCACCTGATGACAGAGCTGGAAGTCAGTTGTTTGCCTGCTGATTTACCTGAATTTATTGAAATTGATATGGGTGGCCTGGATATTGGTGACTCAATCCATCTTACAGATATTACATTGCCTGAAGGCGTTTCCAGTGTGATATTAATGCAGGGTGAAGGTCATGACCAGGCAGTTGCATCAATTCACATGCCTCGCGGTGAAAAAATTGACGAAGCTGATGAAGAGGCTGTTGAAGGTGCAGAAGGTGCAGAAAGTGCAGAAGGTGCAGAAGAAGAATAACATCTTCTAGCAGAAACCCGTAGATGAGTAGTGATACAAATAATATTCAACTAATTGCAGGATTAGGTAATCCTGGCAATGAATATGAAAAAACTCGTCATAATGCGGGCTTCTGGTTTATTGATCAACTGGTTTCTCAATATAACCTGACACTTAAAAATGAATCCAAATTTTTAGGTGAAGTCGCAAAATTCAATTCTCCTTCCGGAAATATCTGGTTACTCAAACCAACTACCTTTATGAATCGCAGTGGACAATCAATTGCCCGACTTGCGCAGTTCTATAAAATTCAACCCGAACAAATTTTAATTGTTCATGATGATCTTGATTTACCACCAGGTAGCGTAAAATTGAAACAGGGAGGCGGCCATGGCGGACATAATGGTCTGCGGGACAGCATTGCTCAATTAGGAAAAAATTTTTACCGCCTCCGTTTAGGTATCGGTCATCCAGGAAATAAAGAACAAGTCGTAGGTTTTGTTCTTGGGAAAACACCTCAAAGTGAAAAAAAATTAATTGAATCGGCTGTTGATAAGTCTATTGATTCAATCGAACTGATCTTGCAGGGTGATATGCAAAAAGCAATGAATCAGTTACATGCCAAATAACAAGCGCCAAAATCTTGTACATACATTATTAAACTCTTTAATTAGAGACTTTATTAAACTTTTTAATTAGTGAAAGACAAAACAGAGAAAATATCATGGGATTTAAATGTGGAATTGTCGGTTTACCCAATGTTGGGAAATCAACCCTGTTTAATGCTTTAACAAAAGCAGGCATTCAAGCTGAAAACTATCCGTTTTGTACTATTGAACCTAATGTCGGCATAGTTCCAATGCCCGATCCTCGTTTAGATGTGTTGGCTGAAATCGTCAAACCTGAACGAATTATGCCGACATCAATGGAATTTGTTGATATTGCAGGATTGGTTGCAGGCGCTTCAAAAGGCGAAGGTCTGGGCAATAAATTTCTTGCCAATATTCGAGAAACAGAAGCAATTGCACATGTTGTCAGATGTTTTGAAGATGATGATATCGTTCACGTCTCAGGGAAAATTGATCCCATAGATGATATTGAAATTATCAATACAGAATTGACCTTAGCTGATTTGGAGAGTATTGAAAAAGCCCATCACAAAGCGGTAAAAAATTCTAAAAGTGGTAACAAAGAAGCATTAGCACGTAAAGGCTTGCTGGAAAAAATCATGGCACACCTGGACAAAGGCGAAACTGCCAGAACTTTGGGGTTAAATGATGATGAAAAGCTGGAAATAAGAGATCTGCAATTATTAACGCTGAAGCCAACAGTTTATATTGCTAATGTTGATGAAGATGGATTTGACGATAATCCATACCTGGACAAGGTTAAAGAATATGCTGACAAAGAAGGCTCAGGTATGGTCAGTGTGTGTGCCGCCATTGAATCAGAAATGGTTGAACTGGATGCAGAAGAATTAAAAGAATTTTTAGATGATTTAGGCCTGGAAGAACCCGGCCTGAACCGGGTGATAAGGGCAGGCTATGAACTGCTTAATTTGCAAACCTACTTTACTGCAGGCGTAAAAGAAGTAAGAGCATGGACAATTCCTGTAGGAGCAACAGCGCCAAAAGCAGCTGCAGTTATTCATACTGATTTCGAACGCGGCTTTATTCGTGCAGAAGTGATTTCCTATGACGACTTTGCAGAATTTAAAGGTGAGGCTGGTGCCAAAGAAAAAGGTAAACTCAGAGTAGAAGGTAAAGACTATATTGTACAGGATGGTGATGTCTTACACTTCAGATTTAATGTCTAATTTTTTATGGCGAAAGTTTAGAAAAGATCATTGACATATTAAGCAAATAAAGTAGAATATGCGCCTCACTTGGGTAGATGAGCGTGCCTCACTTACTAAACACAAGTGCGTCTCTCTTCAAGAAGAAGAGAATGATGGCTATGTAGCTCAGCTGGTTAGAGCACAGCATTCATAATGCTGGGGTCGGTGGTTCAAGTCCACTCATAGCTACCAAATATACAGGGAATGAGCCAGCTTTATACTCATTTCATTTTTAATTTTTACAGTCTTTTTAGCTTATTTATCTAAATAAAAAAGAAAGTGAAAATTAAATAAAAAAAGTGTTGACGGCAGATAATTACTGCGTATAATACACATCTCATTCAGCGGTGCTGCTCTTAAAAAAGAGAAGAAAATCACTGAAGGAACAACCACTTAGAAAACATTAGATTCACATTTAATGAAACACTAAACGGTACTGCTCTTTAAAAAGAAATCGAACAATTTGTGTGGGTTCTTGCCAATCGATGCGTTATCAGCTTGCTGATAAGGTGTCAAAAAAATGTAAGAACTCAAACAAAGTCAAAAATAAACGATCCGATGGCGACGCAAGTCCTATCGGATGTAATTCATTTGAGATTGAGTTTGAGCACTTCCTCCTTTGGAAGTAAACAAGATTAAACTGAAGAGTTTGATCC
>JAPVVU010000180.1 GCA_028571885.1 Gammaproteobacteria bacterium
GTGAGCTTTTAACTTTTCTGCTGCTTCTTTTTGCTTTACTTTTAAGCCGGCAAGTCTTTCTCTTACTTTCGCTGCGGCATTTTTTAGAGCAGGACGTTTTGTTTTTAGGGCTTTTTCAGTTGCTGCTTTAGCTTTATCAGCAGTAGAACTAACGGAAATTATTGCTTTATCTAATGCATTAGAAGCTCTTTCCATAACTGTAAGTGCAGTTGTATGTGCCTTTGTTAGCTCAGCAGCTATAGGGCTCGCTTTTACTGGTGCTTTTCTTACAGCTTTTTTTGGTGCTGCTTTTTTCTTAGTAATAGTTCTCTTAGCAGCTGTTTTCTTAACAGGAGTTTTTTTCGCAACCGTTTTCTTAACAGGAGTTTTTTTTGTAACAGTTTTCTTAACTGCTTTTTTCTTTATAGCCATGATATATTACCTCAATAATTATGGAATAATGTAATTATATACTGCAAATCATAGAGTTACAAATATACATAAAGAAAAAAGGGATTTTTATCACTTTATGTGCAACTATAACTTTACAATATTGCATTTAACTGCTTAAAATTTCTCTTCTAACGCTTCTTTTGCTGCCTCATAATTACTAATAATTTGTTCTAACAGTTCCTGTGCATCTTCAAGCGAGTCTTCCGCAGCTTTATGTTCCAGCACGCGACAACTTTCTGATAATGTATTGATACCAAGGTTTGCACTACTCCCTTTTAAAGTATGAGCAATACGCCGGATATCCTCTGAATTTGATGTACTGACTGCCAGTCTGAGATTTTCAACTTGAGTGTTTCCATCAGAGATAAAAATAGCAATTAACTCATCAAAATCATCGCCCATTATTTCTTTTAATTCATTAAGTGTATCGATATCAACTAGCATCGTTGTTCCGTAATTCTAACTTTCGTAAATTTATTTTTCAAAATATAAGTTTTTATATATCATTATTCAGCCATGAATAAACACATTCAATACGATTCCCACTGTCATTATAGGTCACTGACTGACAATAATTATTAATCAATGACAGACCTCTGCCAGAAAATTTTATAGGGGTATCTTTATCAACTGAAGACATTTCATTTTGCATTTTTTTCACATCAAAACCTTTGCCGCTGTCTTCAAAAACAATTGTTAATTCACCACCTGTGTCATTCGGAGCATTGCTTACCGAAATAAGAATAGAGCCGCTTTCAAGTCCATTCAGGCGAGATTCTTTATCAGAATAAAATTGCATAAAACCTTCAGGCGTTGATTTAAGACTAGAATCAAGTTCCAGTAAGCCGTGATCCAGTGAATTACAAAACATTTCTGTCAACACCGTACTCAGATGGTCTTGCTGAATTTGATGTCCCTGAATTTCACCCATAATTTGATTAACTAATGGTACGGGATCAATTGATTTAATTGAGTCATAAAAGAAATACAAGTCAAATTTCCAATGGGTTGGTACAAATTTTTTGTAGGCTCCTTTTTGAGAGGCCAATTGATTGATGTAATTAATATCACAGGTAATAACACCCAGTGTAACATCATCAGTTTGCTCTTGCTCCAGGGTGAAATCATCTAAAGTATCAAGAATATGTTGAAATAAATCAGCATCCAGTTCTGATGGAGGAGAATCATCTGCCGGTAGCGAATTAATAGTTAAATTGTCAGATGCAACTTTAAGATCATAATGTAAACATGCTTCAAAACGTTCTAAGCCAAACATTTTACCGTCACTGTTTTCAGCTTCAAGAATACCGTCAGTCGTTAAAATAATTCTATCTCTATCATGAATTTCAATAATATCAACTTTATCACTGAAAACAGAATCACCTAATATCCCAAGCGGAAGATTTTTTGATTTTAAATCAACAATAGAATCCCCTTTATGTAAAAAAGCACCTGGAATAGCTCCATTCCAATATTTAAGCACCATGTTATTGGTATCAATTTCAACCAGACAAGCTGCTAGAAACATACCTGTCGGTAATTGCTGTTTTAGTTTATGATTACTTTCCCGCACTATGTCACTGATCGAATACCCTTTCGCGGTCATACTATAAAATACATCGGAAAGCGGTAATGCACCTAAGGAGGCGGCAAGACCATGTCCGGTGAAATCACCAAAAAGAATATGCAGGCCGCCTGTTGGTTTAACTGCTGCAAGGACAACATCACCATTAAATAATGACATTGGAGACAAATGTAATTGAATATTATCAGAAGATAAACAGCCTGGATTTAAGATACTATCAAAAACCTTACGGGCAACTTCCTGCTCTTTTGCCTCATGTTCATAATGAGAAATCAGTTCACGTTTCTGCTGAAAAACAGTATTATATAACTGACTAACTCGTTCCAAAGCATCAATTTTTGCTTTGAGAATCGTTCGATTATATGGCTTAGTTAAAAAATCATCGCCCCCAACTTCTACACATTGACTCAATGCTTTTTCATCAGTCATGGCGGTTAAAAATATAATTGGAATGAATTTATCAACCGTCATCATCTTGATTCTTCTGGTCGCCTCATAGCCATCCATAACTGGCATCATGACATCCATCAAAATCAAATCGGGCCCTTCGGATTGGAAAACCCCGATAGCTTCGAGTCCATTTTCTGCGGCAACAACGGTATAACCATCTTTTTTCAGATAGGCTGATAAAATCAGACGGTTCGCTCTATCATCATCAACAATTAAAATTTTCATTCAAGCTGCACTCAAGCTGCACTTATTTAAGTTAAATCCAGACACCATAGATTCGCTAATAGCTTTTTAAAATAAATCAGGTGATATTAAATAATTTATCAAAGTTTGACACTACTAAAATATCTTTAACTTCTTTTCGACACTCTTTAATTGTCACATGAGACTGATCACCACCCGCATGCTCACGCAGTAAAAGCATCATTCCAAGTGCAGAACTATCGATATATTCGGTTGCTGATAAATCAATAATATATTCATTATCACTGCCTGAAGGTGCATTACGATACGCTTCGCGAAAGTCTTTATGGCTACCAAAATCAAAACGTCCAGAAACACTGATGTTCACTATATTACCATTTACGCTACATGACACTGACATTAAATTCTCCAAAGTGATTCATATTTATAACATTAGACTAAGATAAAAAAAATACCATAGATAATCACTGTGGATTAGCCTAAGGTATTAGTCATTACACAAATCCAGTAATTTCTCAGCAATATGTTCCAGTGATAACACATGATCAACGCCACCATGTTTCACTGCTTCTCCAGGCATTCCCCAGACAACGGATGATTTTTCATCCTGTGCAATTGTTGACGAGCCTGTTTCATGCATTTCTTTCATACCACGAGCACCATCATCTCCCATTCCTGTTAATATCGCACCAACCGCATTAGGACCAACATTCTGGCTCACAGAACGAAACATGACATCAACTGATGGTTTATGACGATTAACCAGTGGTCCATCATTTAAACGACAAACATAGCGTGCTCCACTTCTTTCTACGATCAAATGACGATCTCCAGGAGCAATATAAACATGCCCGGGTAAAATCTGCTGTCCATCCTTTGCCTCATACACAGTCATCGCAGAACAGTCATTCATCCGTTTAGAAAATGAACTGCTGAATGCTGCGGGTATATGCTGACTAATAACAATAGCGGGTGCAGTTGCAGGCATCCTGATCAAGATTTCCTTAATTGCTTCTGTGCCGCCTGTTGATGAACCAATGGCAATAATTTTTTCGGTTGTTCTAAGAAATTTCGTAGAGCCTTTGGCCAGTATTGCATCAGCAGATAATTTTTCATTAACCGTTGGAATAACATTGTCACGAAACGTCCTGACTCGTGCAACTGACGCAATTTTAATTTTATTAATAATGTCAGCTGCATAGTCCTGAATTTTTTCAGCAACATCAACTTTAGGCTTTGGAATAAAATCGATTGCACCAATTTCAAGCGCTTCTAATGTGACATCAGCTCCCGCTTCAGTCAACGTTGAAATCATGATGACCGGCATAGGACGTAATCGCATAAGGTTTTTCAAAAAAGTAATACCATCCATTTTTGGCATTTCAATATCAAGCGTTAAAACATCAGGCAATAGTTGTTTTATTTTATCTCTGGCAATCAGAGGATCAGCTGCTGTACCAACAACTTCAATCGCGGGATCTTTACTCAAAATCTCCTGCAATAATTGTCTGATCAATGCAGAATCATCAATAATAAGGACTTTAATTTTCTTTAGCATCTATTAATTATTTCCATTTTACTTCATCGATAGCTGATTCATAACTAGCAACTTCATACTTGACGACTTAGTTTTACAAAATTCATACTTGACAACCTACTTTTACAAAAAGTTAAAAAAGTTCAATATCACTGACCACTGGTTTTTCATCAATTGTATGCTGATATTCTTCTTCTCGTTTAATGAGTGTATCATTATGAAGTGAACGTAATTTTTTAATTTTTACCTTGCCGCTATGAGGGTGAAAAACAACTTTGCGGGGATAAATATCACCCGTATCTTCTGAGACTAGAGTAATGCCTTCTGTGGCAATATATTCTTCCACAAATTGAATATTGCGCAACCCCACATCGGTCATATTTCTTAAAATTTTTCCACCACCAAATATTTTAACTTCCAGGTTTTCTCTGCGGCCGCCATTTTTAAGAATGTCATTAATCAACATTTCCATGGCATACGAGCCATAACGCGAAGCAGTTGTTGATGGGCCTGCATCAATATGGTAGGCAACATTTTCTTTGGTATGAGGCAACATAAAATGATTCATTCCACCAATCCCAAAAACTTTGTCACGAATGCAGGCAGATATACAGGAACCTAAAACAGTTACAATAATTTCGTCTTTTAAGGTCACATAGTATTCACCGGGCAATATTTTTGCAGCAAAAGATCCATGTAATTTATCCCAATATCGATTAATTCCTTCAAAACCAGGAATGGCTTCAGGGGGTATTTTATTTCGGTGGCTAAAAGCGGATTTTTCTATCATTAGTGGTGTTTTTAATAAAGAATAAAAGCAGGCCTATGAGCCTGTCTAAGTACTATTTACAGTTTAGTCGAAAAATAAATTTCTGCAAAAATAAAGAGAAAAAAAGAGTGCAATCATATAATTGTGAAAACATGTCTTACCTGACAATAATTTACTGCAGCAGAAATTTATTGTACTGGAGTTTATGTGGCAAAATGTCTTTAGATGACTTTTTTGTAAACGGTGTTGCTGATTAATTTGTAGCGTTCAGTGACATTATAAAGTGTTTCTGAATGCCCAATAAAGAGATAACTGTTATTAGCATGAATATTAGCAAATTTATCAAATAAAACTTTTTGAGTTGCTTTATCAAAATAAATGACCACATTACGACAAAAAATAATGTCAAAAGGCCCTTTGAATGGAAAAGGATTCAGGAGGTTAAGTTGATTAAAGGTGATCATTTCACGCAGTTCTTTAGATAATTTTAATTTTTCTGAGTTCTCGCCATGACCTTTCATAAACCAGCGAGCTATACGAGCATCTGTCACGCCCGTCACTCTATCTTGTTGATAGACCCCGCTGGATGCTGTCTCAAGCACTTCGGTATCCAGATCAGTTGCCAGAATTTTTACATCCCACCCCTGATTTTCAGGTATGGCTTCTTTTAATACCATGGCAATAGAATAGGTTTCCATACCGGTTGAACAACCAGCAGACCAGACACGAATTTGCTTACTTGCCTTGTTTCGTTTCATTAGCTCAGGCAGAACAGTTTCAGCCAAAATTTCAAAATGATGGTTTTCCCGGAAAAAAGAAGTCAGATTCGTCGTAATTGCATTTGAAAAATAAGTAAATTCTTCATGGTCCTGATTTTCAAGGAGGGAGCAATAGTCATCAAAATTACTCACCCCCGTTTTACGTAAACGTCTTACCAAACGAGAATAAATCATATCGCGCTTAGCATCAGAAAGAACAATACCCGAATGTTCAGTGACAATATCACGAATATGGTTGAAATGCTTATCCGTAAAATCAAATTCTTTTTTAACTAAACTCATTATGCACACATACCTTTAACTACCCTTCCAATTCCCTCCTCGACTGAGCCTCCTATTTCTGTCTGTAAAAGAAAGAAACAAGCACTTAAGATAAGCTCAGGAACCTTCATAATCAATATTTAAAACTCTTCCCATGCCGAGTCATCCGCTGCAGTGGCCGGCGCTTTAGCTGGAGTTGAGGTTTCAGGTTTTACTCGTGCAGGGCGAGACGCTGCTGCTGGACGAGTGGCTCTAGGTGGTGCCTGAACAACCGCTTCAGAAGCATCTTCTCCCGTTTCAAAAAAATTCATCATTTCATTCAGGGTCTTGGCCTGATCATCCATCGACTCACTGGCAGCTGCCGCTTCTTCGACAAGTGCCGCATTTTGCTGCGTCACTTCGTCTAATTGAGTAATAGCCTGATTGACCTGCTCAATCCCCGCTGATTGTTCGCCGCTGGCGGCGGCAATTTCAGCAATAATATCACTGACCTTACGCACTGAA
>JAPVVU010000181.1 GCA_028571885.1 Gammaproteobacteria bacterium
AGTTAAAGCGCCATGTTATTTTGCCTGAAAGACAAACGAAGAAGTCTGAAAGTCCGGCAGCAACACATGATTCACCTGATGTGACTAGAAGTAGAGAAGTTACCGATGTAATTTATAGAAAAGATAGTGGTATTACTCTTCAGGATGAAGATGAAGTTGGGGCGGAATATTTAGCGCATGTCACTGATAAGATATTCAAAGCCTATGATATAAGAGGTGTCGTTGGTGAGTTTGTTAATGCAGAAGTTTTTCGTCAGATAGCTTATGCCATAGCAGTAGAGATGACGGAACAGCAGCAAACTAAAATTGCCATCGGCTGTGATGGGCGTAACAGCAGTCCTGAATTAGTTAAGGCACTGATTGATGCATTATTGGAAAGTGGTATCGATGTGCTTGATATTGGTATGGTCAGCAGCCCTATATTGTATTTTGCGGCACTGACAAAAGCCGATGGAAACGGCATTATTGTCACAGCCAGTCATAATCCCGCCAATTATAATGGCATGAAAATTATGCTGCTGGGGCATAGTTATAGCGATGTACGACTGCAAAAATTAAAAGCAAAAGTAATCAGAGGTGAGCGAATTTCTGGTGATGGAAAACTATTACAAATTAATGTAATGGAAGACTATATGACTAAAATAACCGGGAATGTAATTTTAGCCAGACCCATGAAAATTGTTATCGACTCAGGAAATGCTGTCACCGGTACATTTGCCGCCACTTTTTTTGAACAATTGGGATGCAAAGTAACCGCTTTAAACAGTGAAGTTGATGGTAACTTCCCTGTACATGACCCCGATCCAAGTCGTCCGGAAAATATGTCTGAACTGATAGAAAAAGTCAGTGAAATGAAAGCTGATCTGGGCATTGCATTTGATGGCGATGGCGATAGAATCGGTCTGGTTTCTTCTGGTGGTGAAATTATCTGGCCAGATAGAATTTTAATGCTTCTGGCAAAAGACATTTTATCCAGGAATAAGGATGCCACAATACTTTATGATGTAAAATCATCCTGGAAGCTGGACCGCTTTATTAGTGAGCTGGGCGGTAAAGCAATCATGTGCAAAAGTGGGCATTCCTTTATGAAAAGCAAATTACTGGAGACTGGGGCATTGCTGGCAGGTGAAATGAGTGGTCATATTTTTATTAAAGAACGCTGGTTTGGGTTTGATGATGCACTTTTCGTTGCGGCAAGGGTTCTGGAGATTCTATCCATTGATTTAAGAAAATCACGTCAGGTTTTTGCTGAATTACCTGACTCGTTAAATACGCCTGAAATACTTATTGCAGCAGATAATGGACCAGAGATTATGGAAAAAATGAATGCTGACATTAATTGCTTTGGCGATGGTAAAGTCATCACCATCGATGGTATTCGGGTAGAATATTCAGATGGCTGGGGACTGGTCAGAGCATCCAATACGACAGATAGTCTGACTATGCGTTTTGAAGCGGATAACGAAGAAGCTTTGCAGCGTATTGCGAGTATTTTTAAGGAAGCGATACTCGCTGCTGAACCGAAATTAGAATTTCCATTTTAAATGTTCTGGCAGACCGTTTACTGATGTCACAACTTAGCCGTTTATTCAAAGCGCTTGTTTAAGAGATAGTTAAGAAAAATTATGAGTATTAATAGTAGTTCGGCAACCACAATTGCCCATGTATTATCTGAAGCGTTACCCTATATTAGAAAATTTCATGGTAAGACCATTGTGATTAAATATGGCGGTAATGCCATGACGGAAGATATTCTGAAAAATAGTTTTGCCCGTGATATTGTCTTGTTGAAACTCGTTGGTTTAAATCCTGTTGTGGTGCATGGTGGAGGGCCTCAAATAGGTAACCTGCTGAAGCGAATTGGCAAAGAAAGTAAATTCGTAGGCGGTATGCGTGTCACTGATAAGGAAACTATGGATGTTGTAGAAATGGTTTTAGGTGGTCAGGTCAATAAAGAAATTGTTGCTTTGTTAAATTCACATGGTGCCAAGGCTGTGGGTCTGACAGGCAAAGATGGTGCCTTGATTAGTGCCAAAAAAATGCACTTTACTCATCAAACAGAAGAAATGAAAGCACCAGAGATTATTGATATAGGTCATGTTGGCGAGGTGACTGCTATTGATACCTCTATCATTGACATGTTAATTCATGGTGACTTTATTCCTGTTATTGCACCAATTGGTCTCGGTAGAAATGGTGAATCATACAATATTAATGCCGATCTGGTGGCGGGTAAACTGGCTGAAAAACTTGAAGCAGAAAAATTAATTCTGCTAACCAACACCAAAGGACTTTTAGATAAAAATGAGGGGCTGCTGACCGGCCTGAGTACTGAAAAAGTTGATGAGTTAATTGCCGATGGTACCATCCATGGCGGTATGTTGCCCAAAATTCGTTGTGCACTGGAAGCGGTGCAAAATGATGTCTGCTCTGCACATATAATAGATGGTCGTGTTGAGCATGCCGTCATGTTGGAGTTGTTTACTGATGAAGGTATCGGCACATTGATCTTTGGTGATTGCCCTGAGGAAGATGAACAAATTATCTAACTATGATTAAAACACTGATTAAAACTCTGAATAAACCTTTGTATCGAAACTTTACTATCGAAGCACTGGCATTGAAAGCCTGGTATCTCAAACTTAGTATCAAAAACGATGACTCAAATTATGAGTAAAAAACATAATCCTAAAAAAAATCGTAAAGAGCAGATACTTCAGGCACTTGCTCTGGAGTTAGAGCTAAGGCCGGGACAGCGTATCACTACGGCAAATATTGCAAAAGCAGTTGGTGTGTCAGAAGCGGCACTGTATCGACATTTTCCCAGTAAAGCTAAAATGTTTGAAGCGCTAATTGACTTCAGTGAAGAGACTGTTTTTGGTTTAATTAATCAGGTCATTAAAGAGCAGGATGGTGTTTTTGCGCAAGTTGAGAAAATTATAGCGGTTGTGTTAACTTTTTCTGCAAAAAATCCAGGAATAACCCGAGTTTTGCTGGGAGATGCATTGGTTGGTGAACATGAACGTCTTTTAAAACGTACGGATCAATTTTTTAATCGTATTGAAACCCAGTTGAGACAAGTTTTGAGAGAGGCCGAATTAAAAGGCCAATTAAAATATCAGGGTAATATTAGTCAGTTTGCAGAGGTGCTCTCAAGTTTTATTGAAGGGCAACTCAGTAAATATGTCAGAAGTCGATTTGTAAAACGACCCGATGAGAACTGGGTAAGCAAATGGTTGTTTTTTGTGAATAGTGTTAAAAGCCATTAGCGTTTATTAATAAAAGCCATTAGCTTACCGTAACAGAAGATCTTCTATTGATAAACAATGCTTTTAAATTCTTTTAATAAGTCGCTAACATCTTCTGAAGCACAAAACTCCTGACCTTCACGTTCTCGATTACAGCGGATCTGAAAAATCAATATTTTATTAGTATCTGAAGTGTTATCCAATATTGCCAGACTCATGGCTATATCTCGATATTTCACTGGTATATCGGTTACTGAGACTTTGTTCGTTGTGTAGAGTACTTTGGTGCTGGCAAACTCTTTGATAAATTTATTGGCTTTTTTCCAGTGTAAATTACACTGAGCTTGATTCAGACAGCTCAGTCGGACGGCATGTAATTTTTTCGCCTGACTCGGGGTTGAAAGACTATGTTTGATTCGATTGGATTTTAAGAGTATAAAACGTTCAACATCATGGGCAAAAATCTTTTTTATCTTATTCGTTTCAATTGCCTGATTACTGATCTGAGCCTGAATGTTTCTAAGAGAATTGCGAGCCTGATCGAGTTTAATCGCTAAGTGATCAGATATTGTTTGGCCGGAACGCTCCCTATTTGCTGCTTTTCTAACCAGATTACCAAATTCACGCTTCTTTAGTTCAACCGTTGATTCAAGAACTGCACCGCGAGACTCGATGATTGCAAGTTTTGAATTCAAGGATGCAAGCAGATCATCAATGGTAAGATAGGTTTTTAACAATACATCATCATAATTTTTTGACTGACGTTTTTGTTTTTCTTCAAGAGCCAATAATTTATCTATTTCTATTTGAGCATCAAACTCTTCTCTGGTTTTTGCTCTTTCCTTAACCTTTCGGGTAATACCCTTATCATCAATATAACGAATTCTTTGATTGTAATATTCCCTTGGAATGCGGTTACCGCATTCAGTAAGACCCTCAGCATTTTTCCAACATTTTATGAGCTTTGTTTCAGCGTATAATGTATTAGAAATAAAGAGCAGGCATAGACAGGGTACAAGCAGCTGTACGGCCTGTTTTAAAGAAATTGTGTTTTTATAAATTAGAGTAAGTATCAGCATATATAATAATTAGTGTAGTAGCGGCTTAGTTTTATTGCCAGCTTATTTTTTGTTAGCTTTTTATTCACTAAGGTTAACTAAAAGGAGACTAAATTTAAATTTATCTCTGAACAAGCTTAATGTATAACATTTTATTGCTTTATGGCAAAGTAAATAGCACACAATTTTTAGCTAAACCTTGTATCTAAACTCTCTATGGCCTTTTATAACGGTAAAAAGAACTATTATGTCGATTAGTGAGCAACTTCTCTTACTGTTTATTTCGTATATTGCCAATACGTTTTCAGCCTTTGCCGGTGGTGGCGCAGGTCTGATTCAGCTGCCAATGCTTATTTTTCTTGGTTTGCCATTTAGTATTGCTTTGGCTACTCATAAAATTGCCAGTGTTGCGCTTGGTATTGGCGCAACTGTCAGGCATTTGCGTACCGGCAGGTTAAATTTTAAATTTTCTTTATTGATATTATTGACAGGTATTCCAGGTGTTGTTGCCGGAGGGCTCATTATTGTACAGATTCCTGAATATGAGGCAAAAATAGCGCTCGGGGTATTAACCATTGCTCTTGGTGTTTATTCATGGTTAAAACCTGAACTTGGACAGGCGCACTGTGCAATTAATAGAGATACTTCCGGCATGCTAACTGGGGGGATTGTGTTATGTTTGATCGGCGTGCTCAATGGCTCTTTGACATCAGGTACAGGGTTATTTGTTACCTTATGGCTGGTGAGATGGTTTGGTCTTGATTATAAAACAGCGGTGGCTTATACACTGGTTTTAGTCGGCGTCTTCTGGAATGGGACTGGAGCGATAACACTCGGTATGCTCAGTACTATACAGTGGGATTGGCTGCCGGCTTTATTACTGGGTTCTCTACTGGGAGGATACACAGGCGCTCATCTGGCAATTGTGGCTAACAATCGTTGGATAAAACGGGTCTTTGAAGTGGTCACCATTGCGGTAGGAACAAAGCTTATATTGAGTTAGTTGATTAAACAAGGCATTCAGGTCACTCTTTTTTTGTTCACAAAACTTGCTTCGCTCAGACAGTTGTTCGCAAAAAAAAGAGTGACCTGAATGCCTTTAAGCATGGGATAGACTGGGGGGCTAAGCTTTTATTCCTAAATTCTGGCATATCTGCAAAGTTGTTTTGCTTTGGTTCAAAGTGTAAAAGTGTAAGCCGGGTGCGCCGGCATTCAAAAGTCCTTCACACAGCTTCGAGACAACTTCAAGTCCGAGTGCTTTAATTGAGTCAATGTCATCGCCATAACTTTCCAGGCGTTTAGCCAGCCAGCGTGGAATTTCTGCACCGCACATATCTGAAAATCCTGCCAGACGGGAATAATTGGTGATCGGCATAATACCCGGAATAATGGGCTTGTCCAGCCCGGCTTTGTGGCAACTGTCGACAAAATAGAGGTAAGAATCAATATTGAAAAAATATTGAGTAATAGCACTATTCGCTCCGGCATTCATTTTGCTGATAAAATTATTCAGGTCTGTCCGGGCATTTTTAGCCTGGGGATGAACTTCAGGGTAGGCTGCGACTTCGATATGAAAATGATCACCTGTTTGAGCACGGATAAATTCAACCAGTTCACTGGCATAACGAAATTCACCGACATCACGATGACCAGAGGGCAAATCACCCCTCAGAGCAACAATTCGATTAATACCCCTATCAATAAAAGTATCAAGAATTAATTTAATACTCTCACGTGTTGAGCCAATACAGGATAAGTGAGGGGCCGCTGAGAAACCAGCATCCATAATGCTTTTGACGGTATTAAGCGTGCCTTCCTGAGTACTGCCTCCGGCACCATAAGTCACTGAAAAATAAAGTGGCTCTAATACACTCAATTTATCACGAACAATAGCGAGCTTTTCAGCACCTTCAGTTGTTTTGGTTGGAAAAAACTCAAAACTAATGGGTTGCGTCTCTTTGTTATAGGTGGTTTTTTGTGGTTTCATCATTAGATAAAATTCAGGCTACGCAGTTTTTCAACCAGGCAGCCTGAAGTTTGCTCCATTTTTTGGTAACGCTTTTATTAACAACGTTGCTTAATAACGCATTCATTAATAACGCATTCATTAATAACGATAGTGCTCAGCCTTATAAGGCCCTTCCTGAGGGACGTTAATATAATCAGCCTGCTCTTTAGACAGCAGAGTCAATTTAGCGCCAATTTTCA
>JAPVVU010000182.1 GCA_028571885.1 Gammaproteobacteria bacterium
AAGTTTGACTACTGGGCGGTCTGGTGGGGTCTCATAATCGTTGGCATCACCGGACTGATGCTCTACAATCCAGTGTTAACCAGTGACTACATGCCGGGATGGATGCTCAACGTGGCACTTTGGGTGCATCGCATTGAGGCAGTACTAGCCATGGGTCACATCTTCACCATCCACTTCACAGTCGAGCACTGGCGACCCAGTTCCTTCCCTTTCAATGCTGCCATGTTTGATGGCACGATAGATCTCGAGGAAGCGAGGCACGAGCATCCAGAATGGGTCGCACGCCTGGATAAAAATGGCCGTCTGAACGAAGCGGTGGTCTCACCACCTCCAGTCCCCTTGCGGATCATCTACTTCCTGTTCGGCTATTCGATCATATTTCTGGGTCTGTTCCTACTGGTATTCGCCATCGCTAATGCAGCCCTGTTAACACTATTCTAAGGAGCTGTCTGAGAATCCTAAACAATTTGAGACATAACTCTGGTCAGATTAATACGAAATTTTCTGGCTAATTTGTCCGTTCAAGTCTGGGTTATTGCAATTAACTCATTGATTTATCCTGGTCTGGATTGTGTGATATCAACATAAGCATCACATTTTTTAAAATATTATGATTGGCTGCTATTCTACCAGGAATTATATGGGATTGTGATAGGGATTACTCTCGTGACGAGGCTGTGATGATTACTGATACTGAAATATTATTTATTACCTAATATACTTGTTTTATATAGACAAAAATCACATTTTTCTTTTTGACTGCTCTCTTTAATTATTGGTGTTAAAGGTTGGAAAAAACATAATGTTCCTTCAGTTTCCCAACATGCCTGTTCATTTTTATTTTGAAATACAATGCATTCTATTTCCTTACATTCAAAATATTCGTAACACTTTTCCATGATATTCCTGAGTATTAATAATTACTAATATTTTAGCTTGTTTTAATATAGAAGGATGTAGGAATTATGGACAGGCTAGGGTGGTAGTTAGAATTTATGACAAATGAAGAATATTGCTGTTTTTAAAATAAAAGTCACACAAAACGACACATAGTTAATCGCTTTGTGTTTAACTTGTTGGTTTTACTGATCTTTTATTTCGATGAGATCGATATCAAAAATCAAAGTAGCGCCAGGTTCAATGACTGGTGCAGAACCTTGATCACCATAAGCAAGATGAGAAGGAATGGTTAAACGCCATTTTGAGCCGACAGGCATCAACTGTAACGCTTCAATCCAGCCTTGAATGACGCCATTGACAGGAAATTGAGCAGGTTCACCACGATCAACAGAACTATCAAAGACTGTACCATCAGTCAGTGTGCCGTGATAATGGGTAACAACCATGTCACTTTGACCTGGTTTAGGGCCAGTACCTTCGGTAATAATTTCATATTGAAGACCAGACTCAGTTGTTATCACGCTGTCTTTTTTTGCATTTTCTTCAAGAAAAGCACTGCCTGCAGCTTTATTTTCTTCTGCTGCACTGGCTGCTGCTGCCTGAACCTGCTGGTTGATCGCGGAAAATGCTGCCTGCATTTCATTTTCAGGAAAACGCATTGGCTCATTATTAAAAACATCTTTTAAGCCGATAACCAGCGAATCCAGATTAAAACCAGGAAAAGACTGGCTTTTGACCTGTTGAGCCAATTGTAAGCCGATACCATAGCTGACTTTGTCTGCATCTGTTTTGATTGTATTTTCTGTACTACTCATAAGTCCCACATTGTCCTGTACTAAATTGTTGTATTTATTTTTAACTCTTTCTTTAAAAAAAGCGATCAGAATTAATCACTTAAAGAAGGTAAACCGGAAAAAACGAAGGATTATAGCATATTAGTCCCTTAAATCATAAATCCATATCTGTCTCACGCAAGGTCTGACTATAGGATTTAGGGAGAGGGGGGCTAACTGCATTTAAGATCAGCTTCTTTAAGGTATTTTTCCTGGAATTTAACAGCTGATAAATGATCCGGATCACAAAATTGTACTTGATTTCGGCCAGCCAGTTTTGCCTGCTGTAAAGCATAGTCGACGCAGTTAAGCACTTCTGATAAAGAATGGTTTTCCTGAATCAGTGAAACACCGATACTCACGGTGATACCAAATTTAAATTGACTGATTCTAAATACGTATTCAGAAATAGTATTACGTATTCGTTCCGCAGTGGTATTTGCCCCATGTACTTCGACTTCGGGCAGAATTATTATGAATTCATCACTGCCATAGCGACACAGAACGTCTGTTGGACGTATTGCACCTTCAAGCATTTTTGAAACCTGGATCAGGGTGAGATCGCAGGCGTGTTCGCCGTAATTCTGACTGACAGAACTCATGTGATCGACGTCGATCAACATCAGGCTATAGCAGGTGTCATAACGTTGATGACGATTGTGTTCATCTTGTAAATGATTGATAAAACTACGTCTGTTATTGAGTTGTGTCAGATCATCTTTCTGTGTCAATCGCTCTAATATGCTTTTATCATCATGCAGCAGCTGAGAGAGTTTATTGTATGTTGAGGCTATAAATTCAAACTCCCGGTATGAATGCAGCTTTAGTGGTTTACTTTCTTTTTCGCGAGAAAAGCTCTGAGCCCATTGTTCTAGTTTATGAATGGGATTCATAATTGAGCGATTGAGAAAAATAATGGTACTCAATGTAGTAATGTAAACTAATAAAAAAACAAAACTAATAAGGAGCAGGGCATCAAATTTGAGCGCCTTAGCTTTTTGAAAACGAATTTTGACTCTGTTCTGCATGGCCAGATGCAATTTATCCAGTTCCAGGGTGGTTTCAATCACATATTGATAAAAATCCTGTAATAGTTGATGGGAAATATGGGGGGTATCTTGATCGATTTCTAGAAAAATTTTAGTGGCGATACGATGGGCATTGCGCCAGTTTAAATAGGCTGACCGATAGATGTCATTCGCCAGAGAATGATTTTGCTGTTCGAGTTTTATGGGACTGACCAGTGCTTTTTTGATTTCATTGCTGAGCTGTAAAAATTCACTTTTGTCATCGATATGACGATTTTTTAAATATTGGTTAAAGGGAATAACTGTCTGTTGGATTTTGTCTTTAAGCTCTGTCACTGGAATAACGTCTGAAACAACGCCTTCAATGGCAAGATTAAAGGCATTGGTCGTTTTCTGGAAGAAAAAGAATCCGGTACCAGCTAATAGAAATAGTGGCAGTACAATTACAATAATACTGATTTGAAGACGATTTTTCAGCGATGGTGCTGTCATGTTTTTTATACTGGCAGTGCCTGTTGCAAGTTTTTGGGTCGTGTCAGCCATTGACTCTTCGTTATCAGGTTCGTTATCAGGTTAGTTATCAGTTGTTATTAAAAACTTTTTGCTATAACAAGAAGGACTTCATAGTAGCATATTCAGCAGACCAATTCATAATGGTTGATTAGCCTGAAGTCAGACAAGGTATCAGCTTCCGGGTGCAGAAATATGTATTTGTGATTTAAGCAGCTAAAGGGCAGAAGGAAAGATGTTTAGTGCTTTTATCGGCTCTTCAGGCCTGTTTTTTTGCCAGGTGCGAGAAACTTCCCATTTTAAAACATCATAGTAGCTGCGGATGTTTTGCACATATTTCACCGCTTCGTCGCCTCTGGCATAACCAAAACGTGTTTGTGAATGCCATTTTTTCTTTCTCAGCAGCGGCAGTGTTTTTTTGAGATTAGTCCATTTCGTTTCATCCTGACCATTTTTTTTAGTGAGTTTCATGGCATCACGGACATGCCAGTAACCAAGGTTGTATGATGCCAGAGCGAAGAAAATTCGATCGCTTCCGGTGACTTCTTCTGGGAGTTTTTTTAACAGCTTGGCAAAGTAATAGGCGCCACCAAAAATGCTCTGATGGGGCTCAACACGATTGTTGACGCCAATATATTTTGCAGTGGCCAGAGTCAGCATCATTAAGCCGCGTACCCCGGTGGGTGATTTAGCTTCTTTGTCCCAGTGGGACTCCTGATAGGCCATAGAAGCCAGAAGTATCCACTCAATGTCATTATCTGTACCCGCTTTTTCAAACCATGGCTGATAAGCAGGTAAACGGCTTATGATATGTCTTTGGTATACTCGGGTACCGACATAATCAAAGGATTGGATATGTCCGAAGTGCTGTTCAATGAGCAATTGTAGTTCACCCGATTTTTTCTGTTGTTGCAGAAATTCGTTGGCTGCATCATAGAGCGAGGTATCTTCTGACTGGGCAAAAGCCCAGCCAATTTTTTTTGGCTTACTGATATCAAAGGCAATGCGTAGATCCGGATAAAATTTCTGGTTGAGTTTTATTTCATCAGAGCTGACTATGGTGAAATCAATGAGTCTTTCATTGACCAGCACCATTAAATCTTCAGGTGAAGACTCCTGGTTCACTTGCCAGCTTAGCTTGGTCCATTTTTTTTTTAATATCTGTAAATCAGCATCCAGGCTGTCATCGGCTGAGATTTCAATGGATAAATTTTCAATATCTTTTAATTTTTTCGGTCGCCGGGTGGCTGAATGGTAAATTAATTGAGGAGAGGTTTCGTGATAAGCCTGGGTGAAAAGATATTGTTGTTGTCTTTTGGGCGTAATGGCTAACTTTGCTGCGGCAAAATGAGCATTGCGTAAAGCGAGTTTGTTGAGTAACTCTTTGGCATTTGGTTCGATGATCAGGGTTAATTCAACGCCCAGAGAATCGCTGAAACGCTTTAGCAAATCATATTCAAAACCCGCAGGACCAAAAGGACCTTCATAGTAAATGCCTGGCGAATTTCGGGTAAGTACTTTTAACTCGCCATTTTTCTGAACACGTTCGAGCAGGGTCGGCGGTTCAATGCAGGCACTTAAAAATAAAGAGACAGATAAAAGTATCAGTAAACGTACCAGTTTGTTAATGCGTGTTATTCCTTATTGGTCCAGGCTTTAGAGATAGAGTTAGAATTTATGCAGGTGCTTTGTTTCAGGGTGTTACTGCTGAACATTACTGCTGAACATCATGCTTAAATTCACTGGAGGTATTAAGCGCCTTATGCCAACCAATGGTGAAACCTTCAATCAATGCCTGTATGAAGTCAATGATGAGCATAATCACATCTGAGAGTAATTCAAAAAAAGAATCAATCACGGTATTTTTTAGTGTTTTAAGCGAATATTGAGTCCCTTTATAGAGGACTTTAATCGTTTGGTATAATAATTCAATAACAAATAACGTGACGAGTGAATAGGCAATGGCAATTTTTTCAAGAATATCCAACATAAAGATGACCTCATAATAATCAATTTTTGTCTCCCGGGTTCTACTCCTGGATCTAAGAATAAAGACAAAAATAGTGACAAAAAGTTTATGCCCTATGAAAAATAGGGTATCCAATCTATATTCTAGCAAAAAATTTCTAAATATCATGGATACCCTAAGAATTTATCAAAAGTCATTTAAAATAGAGTAGAATTGAGCTGTTTAAATTGACATTGAATTGAGTTGAAATGACGGAACGGACATTTAGAATATTTTTAGGGGCGGGATTATTTCTATTACTCTACATTGCAGCCATTAATGGAAACACTGATCTGATCCTCTATTATATTGGCTTGCTGGTTTTTGAGGGAGTGACTAATTGGCAGCTGCCCAAAATACTCACCGCAGTAAAAAATAAAGTAAGCCATAATGAGTTTATTGAAGAAGACTCTATTGGTGATAAGACTGCAGCCAAGCATCGGGTTTCTTCTGCTCGTATTCCCTTTGAAGCTGAACGGGCCATGCGCCTGGTGGTCGCATTGATTCTTATCATACCCTTATTTTTTTCTGCGGAATCGCTTTGGATTATCCCCTGGTTTGTTGCCAGCATGTTGTTATTGGCCGGTTTGACTAATATCTGCCCAATGGTGATGTTTTTTCGCTGGCTGGGTTTTAGATAATGTCCAAACAGACTATTCTGAGTGATGACTGGACAAAAAACTGGCAAGCGAGTATCGCAGTAAAGATCACTGCGGTGGTAATGTGGGTGATTATTCCATTTGGTTTTGTTATTGCATTACTTGTAGTCAATAATATTAAACATGATGTACATGCCTCAATTGAGAATGATGCAGAAATATTACTCAATGATGCGCGAGTCCTGCTTTGGGAAAACAATTCTTATAATTCTATTGATGTGGTTAAAAAACTTAAGAAAACCTTAGAAAAATCAATTTATTGCAAAATAATCTTGTCAACGGCCGATTCAAATCCTATTGTTCTTTATGGCAATGAATGCCAGCAGGCAACCGATGTCATTGATAAAAAATATTTTTTTACCACAATAGTAGACAATCAGCCCCAGGAGCTGACTTTAAGCCTGTCTCATCAGCCCATCAAAAAAATCATGGTAAAACATCGTTCAAACGTTATTGTGGTGATGATTATTCTTGTTATTGTTCTGGGGCTGGTTCTGACCTGGGTTATTCGCTTACTGCTATTAAAACCACTGCTGAAAATGGTTGATACCACGCGGTTAATTTCTGAAG
>JAPVVU010000183.1 GCA_028571885.1 Gammaproteobacteria bacterium
CCAAAGAAAAAGCATCAAACATCTGTTCCAGACCGGCATGCATACGTTCAGGTAATAAGCCAACTAATTCCTGTTTGTCTAATAAATAAACATCCAAATCACGCAATTGATTGGTGCCTTTCATAATATCTGAAAATGCCTGTTTTAAAGCAATATTTTCAGCTTCACTATAGACTCCCTTAAAGAGACTTAAAACAGAGCGGACTTTTCTTAAACTGACCCGGTAATCATGCAAAAATTCAGTGTCGTAATCAGCTTTTATCCCGTCTTCATTTTGTCGGGCAATTGCCATAAAGACCTGAATAAGATGATTCGTTGTCTCAATTGCCGGAGCATCCACAGCGAGATCTAATTTTGGTTTGGCATTATAGACAGGCTGATCAAAACCACATTGTGCATAAACATCATTATATGAGTCTATGGCAACGGCACCTTGCTCACAGAGAAATTTCTGGAATAATTCATGCTCATGGTCATAACCACGCAAAGGCTGGGTTATGCCTAGAATAAAAGACTTATCAGCATTATTCAGATGATATAAGGTACAACGGGCATTAGTTTTGATATCGTCATCCAGCAAGGTGTATTGTTCTATGAGCAGCTTATTTTTATCACCAGGTAAAAATGCCCGGATTGAACTGCAATTGCTGAGCTTATTTTTGACTTCACCATCTTCTAATTGGGGGATAAAGCGCCATTTGGTCGGACATTTTTGTCTGAGTGCTCCGGGAATACTGGCCTGCAAAAGTAATAAGTTATTTTTATAGCGCAATAATAAACGTTTAGAAGCTTTCAGACTGCTTTCAAAATCATCCAGGCAGTAAGCGCTGTTAACGCTTGCCTCTGTCTGTTTAAGATACAATTCAGCAGTGATACTTAGAGACTTTGTCGTGGTTTTTAATGGTTTGTTCAAGAAAAACTGAAAAGGCTTAATGTCAGTTAGGGTCATTTTTATTTCTGCCTGTCACACTTATTTTTATCGGATAAATAATACTGAGAGCTAGTCTACTTTGATTTAAATGAATACTCCAGCCTTCCAGCCTAAGTTAAAAAAGGAAAAAAACAGCCAAACCCGTTAAAACGGAAGAAATAATGGCAATATAAATCGTTTCTTTGCCTGGTGTGTTTTCTTTTTTTTCTGTCGATTTTATTTTTTCTACATTGTTATAGACTTCTTCTAATTCTGTTTTGTCATCAGTGCATTGTTTGAGGTTTGTGCTCATATTTTGATTAGATTCATGACAGACGCGTAAATAATCCACCGCCTGCTTGCGGGTTTCATTACTTTTTTTCAATTCCTGCTGTAATTGCATACTGGACTGTTCCAGATTTTCCAGAGTTTTTTCGGTAATATTATTTTGTTTCTGGGGTACTTCCAGGGAAAAATTTGATACACCCAGGATAGGGACTTCTTTTTCATTGTTTAAATTTTGATCGGCGGGCTGTTGTTTATCATGTTGCTGTAATTTATTTTCTAATAGTCCGATATTAGCTTCAAGCGTTTTTATTTGATCACGGCTGGTCAAATATAAGCCATTTTTCTGCTGCAGCTCTTCCTGTAGTTCTTCTTGTTGTAATAAGTGTGAAGTACACTGGGCCTGTAGTTTATTCTCTGCAGCAAACAGAGATTTTTTGTGGGTCTGATTTATATTGTCAATTTTTTTGTTGAGTTCCCGACATTGCTTTGACTCACTTATCTTTTGCTGTAGTGTTGCTGATTCTGGTGCGGACAGGCGGAGCAGATGACGTGATTTCTTGCGAGTCTTTTTATTGGAGTTTCTTGAGTTAATAAAAATAACTTGTGCTGTCCGACCGATATCCGTGCGCATCAGGGTAGCACCGAGTCCCTCTGATTTGACTCGGGTATCATTACCAATCATTCGAATATCAGAGAGCCATTTACTAAATTCATAATCGATTTGTATCCCGGAACGCTGTGGTCGATGTCCATGAATAATACAGTCTATTTCCAGTTCTGCCAGGATTGTGGTAATTTCCAAGCCATTTTTTCGATAATAAGAGCCGATATTTTCCATATCATAAAGCAGATAATGATCATTCATCTGTCCCTTGGTGTAACTGTATTGGCTTAAAGACTCAACTGACTTGAAGGACTTTTTGTAATGATCATTATTAAATTGATTAAGAGCATGGCCGGTGACTTCTTTGTAGTGTAAAAGTACTCGCAAAAATTCCAGGGTAGGGTAGGCATGGATAAAGAGTATGGGGCCGTCCACATAGAATAAGTCCAGTGTTTCAATAAAGTGACAGAGTTCTTCTAACTCATCATCTAAGAGTCCATAGGTTTCGCCATTTTGGATCTTCTGCCAGATTTCCTGCTCATGATTCCCTGCCAGAAGATGGGCGAAGCCGCCACTGTCCAGCACTTGCTGTTCTAAGGTTTGCCAATAGTCAAGAATATTCAGATCAGGCGCTTTTTTGTCGAGGCAATCTCCCGTATGAATAATGGATAAACCATTGAAACATTCATCCAGTTTGTTTTTTTTAAGTAACAGACCCGCAAACTCCAGGGTGTTATCAATACAGGCAGTATCGTTATCCGTATCAGAAAAAATGATGAAGCGATTGTTAATGTGACCACCTGCTATCTGGAGTTTCCTAGAATCTGGTTAAAATTATATACCAAAAAAGGGAACGGAGGAATTAAATTAAGGATAGGAAATTTAATGGTATTTTTCAATCTGTAAATTAGCAATGGTGGTGTTTTTGCTGTTTCGCCTAAAGCGCCTACTCTTGGTGATTCAGTTGATTGGCGGCAGAGATTTCAGAAAAAGTAATTCGAAAATCTGGAACAACTTGTTTTGACTGAATTTGCCTGGTTTTCAGGCAAGAAAGAAGCCGAAAATTCACTGTCGATAAACAGCATCAGTACTGTCAGCACCACAAGAGTCCACTTACTCAATAAAACCCAAACTGCTGGCAGCCTCTATAGATTATATATTGCCGCGCATATTTGTTACAATATGAGCAGACTGCATCGCTATCTCTAATTCCTCATTAGTTGGAATGACCAGAATTTTTATTCGGCTGGAATCATTTTGTATTTCCTGAATTTTTCGGCAATGCTGACGATTTTTTTCAGTATTGATTTCAATACCCAGATATTGCAGATTAGCACAGGCACGCTCACGGATCAGGCTGGAATTTTCCCCAATGCCGCCAGTAAAAATAATGGCATCAATACCATTTAAAGCCGCCATATAAGCACCGATGTATTTCTTTATACGATAACAAAAAATGTTTATTGCCAGCTCTGATCTATAGTCACCCTGTTCAGCTAGTTGAACAATAGTGCGCATATCATTTTCTTCACAAATACCCTTAAGACCACTTTGTTTATTTAACAGATCATCCAGTTCCTGGATGCTCATTCCTGTTTCCCGAGCCAGATAAAAAGGGATTGCTGGGTCAATATCACCGCATCGGGTTCCCATAACCAGCCCTTCCAGTGGTGTCATACCCATTGATGTATCGATAGACTGACCATTTTCAATTGCAGCGGCACTGGTACCATTGCCAAGATGAAGGGAAATTAACTTTAATTCTGCAGGATTTTTCCCCCATTTTTTTGCCATATAATCAGCGGCCTGTTGCGCAACATAACGATGTGAAGTGCCATGAAAGCCGTAACGACGCACTTTGTATTTTTCATAAAGTGTATAGGGCAATGCATATATATAAGCTTGCTCAGGAATGTTCTGGTGGAATGATGTATCAAAAACAGCGACCTGAGGAACATCCGGCGCCCGCATTCTCGCAATTTTTATGCCTGTCAGGTTGGCCGGATTATGCAGTGGTGCCAGAGGAATCAATTTTTCAATAGCATCCAGCACCTGATCATTAATCAGCACCGGATCATGAAAATCCTCCCCGCCGTGAACGACACGATGTCCAATACCGTCCAGTTCTGACACACTCTTCAGACAGCCGCTATTGCTGAGCATTTCTTCCATGGAAGCAATTGCCTGTTGATGATCAGTCACCTGCTCCAGTAATCCAGAAGTCAGCATCTGCTGTTTACTCATATCAAAAAGTTGAAATTTTAAAGAAGAACTGCCGGAATTAAGGACCAGAATTTTCATTGCTGATGACTCTCCCCTGTTGACTTTTCCTTTTCAGCAAGGGATTGCCCCTGCGCAGAAGAGACAGCAGAAGATGACAGAAGAGACTGAGCCTGCACTGCGGTAATGGCGACCGTATTGATAATATCTGCTACCAGACAGCCGCGACTGAGATCATTAACCGGTTTTTTTAGTCCCTGGAGAATAGGACCAATAGCAATTGCTCCGGAAGAACGTTGCACGGCTTTATAAGTGTTGTTTCCAGTATTCAGATCAGGAAAGATAAAGACAGACGCATTACCTGCTACTTTACTCTCAGGCAGTTTGCTTCTGGCCACTTCAGGGGAGATAGCAGCATCATATTGGATCGGGCCTTCAAGCAGCAGATCAGGGCATTTTCGCTGAGCAATCAGGGTGGCTTCACGCACTTTGTCGACATCCTTACCTTTACCCGAAGATCCGGTAGAATAAGACAACATGGCGACTCGTGGTTCTATACCGAACAGTAAAGCAGTTGCCGCTGAACTGATACTGATTTCAGCCAGCTGTTCAGCGCTAGGATCCGGATTGACAGCACAATCGCCATAGACCAGCACTTCAGTTTCAAGACACATAAAAAAGACACTGGATACCACGGAAGTGCCGGGGCTGGTTTTAATAATTTGCAAGGCCGGACGAATGGTATCACCGGTGGTATGAACGGCTCCGGAAACCATGCCGTCAGCCTGTCCCAGATGAACCATCATAGTGGCAAAATAGGACCCATCCAGCATAGCATCGGCAGCCGCTTCAGGAGTAAGTCCTTTATGTTTTCGCAGCGCATAAAGAGTGTCAGTATAGTGTGGGAGTAATTCAGATTGCGCTGGATTGATGATGCTTGCCTGTTCTATATCAAGTCCCAGAGAAGCGCTATGGCTGCGTATCTCATCTTCATTGCCTAACAGGATTACATCTACAACCTGTCTTCTCAGGAGTATTTCAACAGCTCTTAGAATACGCTCATCGCCTGCCTCAGGCAGGACGATCGTCATGCGTCTGGTCTGGGCTCGTTCAAACAGATTGTGTTCAAACATAATCGGTGTCATTGTCCGGCAAATAGAAATATTTGCCCGGTTAAAAAACATTTCTGCATTGACATGAGTATCAAACAAGCCCAGAGCCAGTGCGATTTTTCTTTGATTTTCAGCATTGAGTACAGCAGATATTGTTTCCACCTGGCGGGTCGTATTAAAGGTATCATGGGGAACTGAAAGAATGGGAATGGGGAGTTCCATGCCTTTAAGCAGTTTCAGCATATTAGCTTCAGGAGTAAAGCCGCCAGTGAGAAGAATGCCAGCAAGATTGGGATAATTATGTGATGATAAAGTGGTGATAGAAGCCAGCAAAATATCAGCCCGATCACCACCCACAATAATCAGATCGCCATCCTCAATATAACCTAGAAAATGCTCTACTGTCATGGTGGCAATCTTTACCTGTCTGACAACCCGATACAAATCATCAGAAGATCCCATCACACACGCTGCATTTAAATGATTCTGAATATCTGATAATGTCGGCTTATCCAGTTCATTATTGTCAGGGATAAGAAATACCGGGTAGGCATAATGACTCTGTAGTTTACTTTGAATCATCGTTTCATGTGTATTCGATGGAATGCGATTAACAAAAGTTGAAAAATGGTGACAAGCTGATTTTTTTATAATATTAGCAGCAATTTTTATTTCTTCCTGAATCGCACCGTCATCCTGTTCTTTGCCGCTAATCACAGCAATAAATGAACTGCCAAGATTCTTGGCAATCTCTAAATTGATATTGATATTAAATGAAGCCAGAAAACCTGAACTGTTTAAACCTTCACAGAGTACAAAATCATATTGCTGCAGCAGACGATTAAAGTGATCCAGAAGTTTTACATAGAACTCTTTAAGATTGCCCTGTGAAGCAAATAATTTGACGTCTTCTGTGTCAAATCCATAACACTCTTCATAGCTCATATCAGGGCAGTATTTTGCACGGATCAAGTTAATATCTTTATCTGCTCCCCGGCTTTCATCAATCACCGGACGAAAAAAAGCGACTTTTTCAATTCGACGGGAGAGATATTCCATTATTCCCATCGTAATAAGCAGTTTCCCGGCCTCAGGTTCCATGGAGGCAATATATAGGCTGTTGGTGTTCATTTTCGGCTAACCTGATCATTCATTTTTGGTAATAGAAATCACATAAGATAAAGGAAAATTTGACTAATATAC
Organism: Gammaproteobacteria bacterium; assembly: GCA_028571885.1. Classification (GTDB taxonomy): domain Bacteria; phylum Pseudomonadota; class Gammaproteobacteria; order GRL18; family GRL18; genus GRL18. Next base: position 6,338 of record JAPVVU010000183.1, read on the forward strand.
TACGCAAGCTGATTATTTTCATAATAATTTTTACTTTAATGAGGTACTTGCAAAATTGCTTTTAGCTTGCCCCTTTTTCAAAGGGGGATTGAGGG
>JAPVVU010000184.1 GCA_028571885.1 Gammaproteobacteria bacterium
AATGCCGAATTTGAATAAGGGACTAATTCATAAAAGGCACCATACTGCATAACAACGGGATCGAGATCATCCTTTGCCGCACTGAGGCCAACCATCTTTTCATCAAAATACTCAACATACTCAGCTAATACATCTGGAGAATCTCGTCCTGGATCCACACTGATGAAAATACTTTGAAATTGATTTTTTTCTTCTGGACTGAGTTGCTTGATGGCACTGGATAAGAAACTCAAATTGGTTGGGCAGACATCAGGGCATTGTGTGTAGCCAAAATAAATAGCCACAACTTTTCCCCGGAAATCAGATAAAGACACCCAACCATCTTTTCCAATCAAAGAAAAATCACCACCGGGTGCTTTTTCATCACTGTTATTGGTTTGCTCTACTGAGCTGTCACTTGCTGCAATAAATGATGGCAGCAATGAAAAAACAAGTATCATAAGGATGCTGATGCTGATGCTGATGCTGATGCTGTTAAAAGTTTTCATTTTTTTCAGTAATAATTTATTCATTGTCGGCCTCATTATCTGCTTCATTGTCATGTTCATCGACTAAATCAAAAGAATCTGATAAAGCGTATTGCTTAATTAGTCGGCGCAGTCTTGGACGGGAGACACCGAGAATTTCACAGGCTTTACCTTTATGACCATTTGTTGCTTTCAGGACACGGTTAATATGGATTTTTTCAATTGCCTGCAAACTCAAATTACTTAAATCTTCAGGTTCTTCTTTATTTGAAGTATATGCCGGTATGGTATTTAAAATTTTATCGGGTAATAAATCAGCGGTGATAATATCTCTTGGTGACATGGCGACTGATTTTATCAGGACATTTTCCAGTTCACGTACATTACCCGGCCAGTCGTAATCTTGCAGGGCTTGCATGACATCAACAGAAACCCGAGTCACATTTCTATTCATTTCTTTATTAGCACGGCGTAAAAGTGATTGGGCCAAATCAAAAATGTCTTCCTTACGTTCTCTTAGAGGTGGTATATGAATATTGACAACCTGTAGACGGTAAAATAAATCTTCTCGAAAATGTCCTTTTTCAACTTGCTCAGAAAAATTAATATTGGTAGCGGCAATAACACGTGCATTGGTTGTTTGAGTTGTTTTTCCACCCACGGGAATAAATTCTTTTTCTTGCAGTACTCTGAGTAGTTTGGCCTGCATGCTCAGTGATAATTCTCCTACTTCATCTAAAAAAATTGTGCCATCATTTGCCAGCGAAAATTTACCGGTCTGTTTGTTCACGGCACCAGTGAAGGCGCCTTTCTCATGACCGAACATATCAGACTCAAGCAGGGTTTCTACCAGTGCAGCACAGTTAATGGCTATAAAAGGGCCTGAAGCACGTTCACTGGATAAATGAATGGCCCGTGCAACTAACTCTTTTCCTGTACCGCTTTCGCCCGTTATTAATACACTGGCAGGACTTTGGGCAACGCGACCGATGGTTTTAAATATATCCCGCATTGCAGGGGTGCTGCCAACCATCGTATTGAGAGTCGAATCAGAGAAAGCCTGGGAATTAATTTGAATATCATCATCAGAACCAGAGAGTGAAAGTAACGCTTTAGTCACCGCATTATCCAGTTCATGCAGATCAATGGGTTTATGAATGTAATCATCGGCACCATCTTTCATGGCCTGGATCGTACTATTCATATCATGAAAAGCGGTAATCATAATAATTCGGCTATTGACAAATGCCTGCTTAATGTCTGGTAGTCCTTCCAAACCACTTCGTCCGGGCATACGAATATCAAGAATAATCACTTCTGGTGTCAGTGTGTCACTATAGCTGAGTCCTTCATCCACTGAATGCGCTATAGCAACATCATGTCCCTGGCCGCGAAAATGCATTTGCAGCATTCGACAACTGGCTTTATCATCATCGATAATTAATATTGTACTCATTTTTATCTAATCTTCTATCTTGTCTGTATCTTTAATATGGAGTTGCTTAGGCTTCTGTGTTTGAAATAGGTAATAATATGCATATTGTTGTGCCATGTGATAATTCAGAAACAACTCGAATCTGACCATGATGCTGTTCAATAATTCGTTTAACAATTGCCAGTCCTAAACCAGTCCCTTTTGCTCTAGTGGTAAAAAAGGGTTCAAATAATTTCTTCTGTGTTTGTTCGTCAATTCCACTGCCATTATCAGCAATCTGAACTTCAATCATTGGACCTAAATCTGTGATATTAATAAAAGCAGAAATTGAAATAACCGATGCTCTCTCTGGCTTGGTATTTAAAGCCTGTATAGCATTGATGATTAAGTTAGAAAAAACCTGGCGAATTTTTGTCTTATCCGCATTAATGGTGGGTAAGCCGGTCTGATAATCTGTGTTAACAGTTACGTCATGTTTATCAAGTTGATCTTGTACGCTAATAAGAGACATGTCCAGTATTTTTTCGATGGAGAGCCATTCTAAATTTATCTGCTCAGGTCGGGAAAAGCTTAATAAATCACTTAAAATACACTCCATGTATTGAACCTGTTCAAGTCCTATATCGATCAGTTCCTTACCATCTTTACCTATAGGTTGATCATCTTTCTTATGCAGTATCTGCATGCCCATTTTTATTGATGAGAGAGGATTTCTTAAATCATGAGCAATCATATTGGCCATTTTTCCAACACCGGCGAGTAATTCATTATTGGCTATTTCTTTATTACGCAGCTTCACCTCATCCGCAAGTCGTTTCTTTTCTGTTATATCTTCTTTAACGGCAAGAAAATGAGTGATATTGCCCTCTGCATCTTTAATGGCAGAAATACGAGCTGATTCCCAATAGAGCTCACCATTTTTCTTTTTATTGTGGAATTCTCCAATCCATTCATTGCCATTTTTTAAAGCCTGCCAAAGATCATTATAGTCACTTTCATGCGTTTCACCAGACTGTAATATTCTGGGATTTTTACCAAGCACTTCTTCTTTCTTATAACCTGTTAATTCGGTGAATTTTGGATTGGTATAGACTATGTGACCTGAAGTATCAGTAATCATCACTGTATTTGGACTTTGTTCAATAGCCTGGCTGGCTTTTCTTAATTCATTTTCAACATGTTTTTGTTCGGTGATATCAGTGCCGATAAAGGTAATGCTGATGGGTATTTGCTGGCTATCATAAGATAAAGTACTGCTCCATCCAATCAGACGTTTGCTGCCGTCTTTAATAATAATTTCACTTTCACCCTGACCACCAGCAATGTCATTTTGAAATATCTGAATAAAGTTGTCTTTACGGTTAATGCGTTCACTTTTGTCAACAAAAAAATTAAACCAGTCAGCATTAATGACTTCTTTCATTTTATAACCTGATAAGTTAATAAATGAATGGTTGCAAAAAATGATCTTGCCTTCTTTGTTGAGGGTAATTGCAATCAGTTCCATAGATTCAAGGATATTTCTAAAGCTTCGTTCATATTCACCCTGAGCTTCTGATCTTTGGTTATAAATCTGTAGTCGAGCCAGCAAAAAAGCACCAATAGCAATGAGAATAAAAATAATGATATAAAATAACGCATTGAGTTTAATGAATTCAGCACTTGATTGATTTAATAAAGCTGGCGGAGCAAAGGCAATAATTTTCCATAAGCCTTTATTATTTAATGGCGAGTCTGAAGCGTTGTTTTTTTCTTTTTCAGCGGGTGTGTTCCTGGTGCCGGTTGCATTAAAAAACAGGGTTGCGTAAGTTAATAAATTATTATTAATATATTGTTGAGTAATACGCTGGTTATTAGAAATTTTACTCCATAAATGAGGATGCTGGCTGGCAAAGGTTTGCGGATTAGAAAACATAAAACCCCATTCGTTTTTTGCCTGCGGGTGTATCAGCCAATAGCCAGACTCATTAACCAGCATAATATGATCGGCAATATTAGCAGTGGCTCGTCGAAACTCATTGATGAGTTTTTTGCCATTAAAATTTAAAATCAGCACACCAGTACGGCGACCATAAGTGCTATAAACAGGTGTACCAATACGAATTGTCGGCTTATAAGGGATTTCAATTTCATGATTTTCAATATTAAGATCAAAGGGTGACCAATAGATGTCGTTTCTTTCTAATGCCAGGGTCTTGGCAACATAATAACGACTATCCTTTTGTTGTAATTGTTCTTCTGATACTGCATAGGGTTGACCATTATTATCATTAATACGGACAATTTCTTCACCTTCAAGGTTGAGATAACGGATTTGATCATAAATTTTTCGATTTTTACTAAAGCTTAAAAAATCTTGTTCAAGAATTTTTCTGGCTCTTGGCGTGTTAATAAATCCATTTCGTAATTGATTGTGCTCCTGAAGATATTTTATATCTGAAACAATGTCCTGTAATACGTTATTTACAGTGAGTTGCGCCAGACGAACATTAAGTAAATCGGTTTTTTTCAGCGTTTCAAGATCGGCTTTAACATGAACGGAATAATGTAAACTGATACCAATAATAAGGACGATTGAAACGGGTGCCAGAAACAAAAGAAAATGCCAGATAAAAGACTGAGATTTTCCAGGGAAAAAATGTGCCACTAGCGATGAAGGATGACCTTTTGAGTATTGTCCTTTAAAATAAGTCATCTTATACACCGTTGACTGAGTTCAGCTCGAACACGGTGCAGATAATTTTCAATGGATTCATTTGATTTTTGCGGTACAAGATAAATCAATTTAGCCGCAATAATATAAGGGCGACGTGCTTCTCTTGTATCGCCTGCTGGTGCAGGTTTGGTGATGATCGCTTCAAGATGGTGAAGTGCAAGTTCAGGATCTTCACAAAATCGGGGTAATGTTACTGAAGTGCTATACCACTTAATTGCCTGGGATATAAATAACATAATTAAAAAAATAAAAAAAACAAACCGAACAGGTTTAAAATTTGATGGTTTAAATTCATCCTCTTTACTCTTGCTGCCAATCTCGTCATGCAGGACTTTTGAATTCAGACCTCGGGTATTGGTATTCATCAGGCTGGTGTTTCAATAAGAGAATGATTAAAGTCGGGTAGATGAATACTTTCATTGAGTAATGACAAATGAGTGATGATTTCAGAGGCTGTTTCTTTTGACGAGACGATTCGATCTCTTATAGAGACGCCGCCAATATAATTGGCTTCTAAATGCAGTCCAGGCAAAGTGTTTAATTCCTGTTCAATCATGTTTATATTTTTATGGTAGTGACCATGATACAAGGGGAGTGCTTTTTGATGTTTATTGACACGGCCCATAGTTGGATCGGCATTAATGCCCAAAAGAGGGCTTATATCTCGTAAAACGTGATCAATACTTTCCTCGGTGGATAAATTAATGGCTGATGGCTGGCGTGCCCCGCCAATATAGCTGGATAAGAGCACACAATTTTTGGGTGCTCTTTGGGAAAAGACGGAACTCATCCACAGATTACCATTAATGGTCATTTTAGCACGTTTTTTTTCTTGTCTTGGTACAAGAAAACCGGCACTATCCAGAGGGTGTTTTACTGCTGAACGATCAAATCCGATATGGACGACAGATAAAGGGGCATATTCAATACTGGCCAATATCTGACTGAGTTTCCGGCTTACGGTTTTTAATAATTGAGCGGCCACATCGGCAGGGCTGGAGATGACAACATGACGAGCTTTGCAATAAATATCGCCATTAGGCCCCTGAGCCTGGACTTCCCAATTATGAGAGCCATGCCGGATGATATTTTTTACTGTAATGTTTGCCTGAAAACCAACTTTTGGATCATTTGCCAGATGTTCAGGCAATGTTTCCATGCCGCCATCAAATGAGAAACATTCTGGATTTCTGGCGGTGCGCTTACCAATGATTTTATGAGCAACAATCCCGGCGGAAATACTGCCAAAGCGTTGCTCAAGTGCTGTGAGTCTTGGAATAACATATTGTGCACTGGCCAGATCAGGATCAGAAGCCAGCGTGCCGGCAATAAAGGGTTCCATTGCTTTTTCAAGGAATTCTCTGCCAAAACGACGAGTAATAAATTCGCTGACTGTTTCATTCCCTTTTTGGGCTTTGCCAATAAAAGGCTCCATGAGCAGACGGAATTTTCCCTGAGTGCTCCACATTGATGAAAAAAACAAGCGGGCAACGGTCATTGGAAGGGGTTGTAGTTTGCCTTTATTGATTAAGTATCGATTTTTTTCAGCTTTTAATAAACGTTTTGTCTTAAGCTGTTCAAGTCCGCTTTGAGTAAAAAACTGATCCACTTCTGCTTTAAAATTCATTATCATCGATGCAGACTGTTCAGTTCTGAAACCATCCGCAGTATCTGTTTTAATTTTTCCGCCGGGACGATGAGATTTTTCCCATACCTGGACACGCAAACCACTTTGAGCCAGCCACCATGCTGTCATCAGTCCGGAAATACCGCCACCGATTATTAATACGTCCAAATCA
>JAPVVU010000185.1 GCA_028571885.1 Gammaproteobacteria bacterium
GAAACACCGCCGATACTGGTACTTGTTTTCCCAAAACCCATCTCAGCATTCATGATCAGGGTTCTGTGTTTCAGCAACGTCAAATACATAGCGATTGCAAAGTGTTTCTGTGTCAAGAATAAGCCCCGTTCTTCTCGCCCTGGCAACGGTGGCAATTCAACAGCAATGCCAGAAATAATAAGACCATGCCCAAAGCGATACCCTGGGTAAAGCTGCCTTTACTGGTTTCCAGGGCAATGGCGGTCGGAATATTGCGAGTGTAATTAAGGATATTACCACCGACCATCATCGAACTGCCGACTTCCGCAATAATTCGGCCAAATCCTGCGATGATAGCGGCGATTAAACCAAACCGGGCTTCTTTTAATACCGTAAGAAAAGCTCGAAGAGGATCTGCGCCAAGCGTAATAGCCGTTTCCCAGGCTCGTCTATCGACGGATTGTAATGTCGCATGGCTTAACGCCACAAGAAGTGGAAAGCAAAGAATCATCTGTCCCATAATCATGGCTTCCTGGGTAAATAACAATTTTAAATCACCGAGTGGACCCGCACGGGAAAGCAGCAAATAAAGTGTTAAACCAACCACCACCGCTGGTATAGACATGGCAGTATTAAATAATGCAATAAAGAAACGACGCCCCGGAAATTGAAAATAAGCAAGTAAAAATGCAATTATAATCGCCAGTGGCGCAGAAAAAATAATGGCTCTTAAAGAAACACTAAATGATAAAAGAATAATTTCCCAGAGTTCAATATTACCACTGAATAATAAGCTAAAGGCTTGTATAGTAGCCGTGGATAAATCATTCATCGATTAAACTTTTTTTTAACATGAGCTTTCAATATGAGCTTTCAACATGAGCGACCACAAACGGAACAGTCCGGATTTTTTGGTAATTGCATCGTTTCCCATTGCATACTCAAGGCATCGAATAATAAGACTCGTCCAATCAAAGAATCACCTTTATCAATGATCAGCTTTATAACTTCAATTGCCTGTAAACTGCCCATAACACCAACAACCGGTGATAACACACCATTATTACTACAGTTTTGATTTAATTCCTCACGACTATCCTCACGACTGCCCTCGCGCATACCATAACAGCAATGATAACAGGGACTGTTCTGATCACCACAATGATACACTGATATTTGTCCTTCCCAGCGTATGGCAGCAGCAGAAACCAGGTGTTTTTTATGTGTTACACAAGCCTGATTAATTTCAAACCGAGTAGTTAAATTGTCTGTGCAATCCACCACAACATCGACAACCTCAACCTGTGATAATAACTGCTGTCCTGTTAGCTTTTCATCAAGTTGGACAACCTTGATTTTAGAATTAATTTTTTCCATTTTATCAGCGCAGGAAGCAACCTTACTCTGACCAAGACTTTCTTCATCATAAGCAATTTGGCGTTGTAAGTTATTTAATTCAACTTTATCATGATCCGCAATGATAATTTCACCAATACCACTCGCCGCCAGATAAAGCGCAACGGGTGAACCTAAGCCGCCCACGCCTATAATTAATATTTTTGCTGTTAGTAATTTTTGCTGACCTTCAAAATCAATTTCAGGGAGCATAATATGGCGACTATAGCGCAATAAATCATTATCACTCATGTCACCAGGCATTCTTTTATCCAGAGCCATCAGCCACCGCCACGTTGAAAAGATAAATCAAATCTTTTTAAAAATTCCATTTGCTGACCTTCAGTATAATTTCTAAATATAAATTTAACTGCTAAGCGAGGAATATTGAGTGAACCAATAGAACGATCAGACTGTTCGCAGAAACTAATTGATAAATTCGCCTCATCACTGTTGATGTAATTTTGACCGTTATTTGAACACTTGTTTGAGCAGTTATTTGAGTGGCTATTTAAGGGAAGCGTAATCGTATTATCAGCTAAAGTATAGTTAATTTCTTTGGCAAAGCATTTAAACTGATTAAGAAATGCCAAACGGGAATAGCCCATTTCTTTTTCAATAATTGCCAATAAATGCACCTTGTCAAAAGTATTAGCCACCGGCAACTTCCGGCCATAATGCCAGCGTATCATTATCTTTGAGAATCGTTGAATTCCGTTCAGTCGGACAAACAAAAACACCATTCAAAATGACCAGATAAGCTTCTTCCCGATCTATTTTAAAGAAATCAATCACCTGATAGACACTCATTTCAGCATCCACTTCAACTATAGCTGCATTGGCTTTAGCATGTGGTGGTAAATGCCTTTTTAAACCAGCAAAACATTTAAGTGTAATATTCATCTTTTATATCCACCCATTGTACCATCTGTTATAAGCAGGGATTAAGACCAGCCTTATAGATTCGCAAGATATGCTTCCATCAATCGACTCGGATCTTTCATCAATCGTTCTTTCCAGATGCCCAAATTAACCTTGCCGCGTATTAATCCTCGAACCACACCGATATGCTGAGTATGCCCAAGTGTACTGATACCCACCAGATGATCACCATTAAACTGGAGATTGATATAGCGATAATTCTTTTCGTCCAGAAGAATGCTTTCTTCTCTAACGCCTTCAGCGTTTTCAACGCCCATCCATTGACCAAAGGAGGTTGAAATTAATCCCATGGTATCCAGAATATTCATATTAATACTGCCATGGTGAACGCAGCTATTATTCTGAACCATATTAATCGCAGCTATGCGTCCGTGTTCAACTGCAGTGGGTTGAATAGCCTGCACATTCCAGGATTGATCAGAAAAATTCAATCCTCGAGCCGCGTCACCGGCAGCATAAACATTATCTATATTAGTTTGCAGAAACTGATTGACCAGAATGCCCTGATCCAGTTTAATTTTGGAATTTTCAAGAAAAACAGTATTGGATTTAACACCTGCTGCACAAATGAGCAAATCAGCAAATAATGGTTCAGAATTTTTTAGATTAACTTTCAGCGCTTCCTTTTGCGTCGACTCTGTCTCACAAATCGAAGTGACCTGTTCACCCGTTAAAATCTTGACACCTTTAGATTCACACCAGGATTTTAGTAAAGCACCCGCAGTATCATCCATCATTCTTGGGACCATACGCTCACCCATTTCAACAACCGTGAGATTAACCCCTCGTTTGAGCAAAGATTGGAGAATAATACAACCAATAAAACCAGCCCCCATTAAGACCAGCGATGAGCCCGGCACTGCTTTTTCTGCAATGTTGCGTGCATCTTCCAGTGTCCAGCAATTGTGGACGTTAGCAGAACCAATACCATCAATAGGCGGTAATATCGCAGCGGCACCTGAGGCTATCAACAGCTTATCATAAGCCAGTTTATTGCCATCCGATAATAAAACACTATTATCATCAGTATGCACCTCACTCACCAATTCACTGATAACACTAATATTTTGAGTACTGAAATGCTCTGAGTTGTGACGTAGATAGGTACCACTTTCTGTAATTTGTTCTTCCAGAAAATAGGGAATCGCCATACGTGAATATGGCGGTTCTTTTTGTCCTGTGAGCAAAGTAATTTGCGCACTTTGATCCAGTTTCCTAAGCGTTTCACAGGCAATGACCCCGGATGGGCCAGCCCCGACTATAATATAGTGCATACTAATATAATCCCTACCTTTATTATCCCTACTTTATCAGACCAAGACGTTTTCTGGTCTCATCAGTCGGCACACCATCTTCACTCCAGCCGCGCAGCTGATAATATTCCGGCATCATTTCTGCTACCTGAGAAACGAGACCTTTAGCAGGACCTGTTTTTGCAGCTTCTTTAAGAAGGCGCTCAGGCAAAGTGTCATCGTCACTGGTAATTCCCGCTTTGAGATTAAACTCACGCTCCATATTCCAGATGCGTTCACCCACTTCAAGCAGATAATCCACTGTCCATTTACTGCCGCAAGCCGCCTGAATCTGAGGTGCAATATTATCCAAAGTCCAGGCAAATGTAGTAAATAAACATAAACCACTGGAATCAACTGCGCCTGTAATATCCTGAAAAGCTTTTACCAGACCTGGCTTGCCTTCCGCAGTTAAGGGATCCGTTTTTTCCGGTATGCCCAGAACTTCAGAAGCAACGGTATAACCTCTCAAATGACAGGCACCACGATTAGATGTCGCATAATTCAAACCAATACCCTGAATACCTCTGGGATCGTAAGCGGGAAATTCCTGTCCTTTTACCGTCATAGACAGTTCAGGGCGACCGTATTTTTCACACAGGCGTTTAGAACCCAGTGCTAAATCCTGTCCAAAGCCTTCACCTGATGCCACAAGTTCAACCGCTTTGGTTAAGGCTTCTGCTGATCCAAAGTTAAAGGCAATGCCACCTGTTTGTTCCAGTGTTAAGTCACCATCTTCAAACATTTCCATAGCTGCCGCAACAGTCGCACCAAAGGTGATGGGGTCAAAACCCTCCTCATTACAGATAAAGTTAACATAAGTCAGAGCATCTAAATCATCTACACCATTATCAGCACCTAATGCCCATGCCGCTTCATATTCTAAGCCGCCTGAATTACCCCAGTACTTTGACTTATTTTGGACACTAAAGTGCCCCTGATCAATGGTGGAAATACGGCCACAGGCAATAGTACAGCCAAAACAGGCCGCATTAGTGGTTAAGTTTGGACGACCATCAGACTTTCTAGGCTCATGCATGGCTTCACCAGAGATTGCATGAGCTCCATCAAACTGCACATCTTTCATATTATTGGTTGGCAGTGCCCCGATTTCATTAATGACATTCATCAGCACCTGAGTACCATAGGCAGGCAAGCCCTGGCCTGTCACAGGATTTTCTGCCAAAGCAGCTTTACCATCATTAACCGCTTTCATAAAGCCTTCCGGATCAGCAAGATTGCCAACGCCTAAAGTGCCTCTTATGGCAACCGCCTTAAGGTTTTTAGAGGCCATAACGGTGCCGACACCGGAACGCCCTGCTGCCCTGTGGAGATCATTGATGATGCCCGCATAGAAACAACCGTTCTCAGCTGGGCGGCCGACGGCAGCAATGCGTAACAATGGGTCTTGATGTTTATTATGCAGCCATTCATCGGTATGCCAGACTGATGTGCCCCAAATCTCGTCAGCGGGCAATAGTTCTGCCTTATCATTTTCAATATATAAATAAACAGGATTAGGTGATTTACCTTCAAAAATAATCATATCCCAACCGGCATTTTTCATTTCAGCACCAATAAAGCCACCTGAATTTGAACAGGCGATGCAATTCGTTAAAGGTCCCTTAGTCACTACCACATAACGACCTCCAGTGGCAGCCATTGTGCCAGTTAAAGGACCTGTCGCCATAATCATTTTATTTTCAGCACTTAGCGGTTTACAGGCCGGGTCTATTTCCTCAGCAAGATATTTCGTTGCCAAACCACGCGATCCAAGATATTCATTTTTCCATTGTTCATTAAGTGCTTCAGAAGTAATTTCACCACTGGTCAAATTGATTCGTAATATTTTTCCTGTCCAAGACATTGCTCTTCTCCTTTACGCGTTTGCTGCACTGTTAGAGGGTGAATTATCAGTTTCTGTCGCCCATTTACGCATTTTATCCAGTCCGGTTTGATCGGCATCAACATAAGTAATGGCCTGAGTAGGACAAGCAGTGACACATTTTGGATCACCACCGCAAAGGTCACATTTGATGACTTTACCCGTACTTTGATTGTAATTAATTGTTCCAAAAGGACAGGAAATTGTACAAACTTTACAGCCAACACAGCTACTTTCATTGACTTCTTTAGCACCGGTTACCAAATTCAGAGTAATAGCATCGACAGGACAGGCTTGCTGACACCAGGCTTCAGCACATTGAGTACAGGTATACGGGACAAATCGTCCTTCCTGATGAAAGGTGAACACTTTAATACGGGATTTTGAAGGATTGAACACCCCTTCGTTTTCATATGAACATGCCATTTCACATTGCAGACATCCGGTACAATTATCGGGATTAATAACAAGGGACTTTTCCATTCAGGATTCTCCGTAACTTATTGATTAATTAGAACTTTAGAAAATTTATTTTTCTTAAAAAGTTCTTATCCTAGCGATTATAACTTTATAAGATTTAGTAATTATTAAGTGTATTATTTACAAAAAGCCTGTGGTTGCTTATTTTTCTGACTTTGATTGTCTGAACGAAGTGAGTTCTCAAAGTCAAAAAAATAAGTGACCATAGGCTTAACACGTTTAATTAATAAATACACGCTGAATAATTACTAAATTCATTTTCTTAAAAAGTTCTTATCCAGTGATTAGTATGATAATTTAAGATTATAGCTTTCAGAATTCTTCCTCCTTATTTTGCAGAA
>JAPVVU010000186.1 GCA_028571885.1 Gammaproteobacteria bacterium
ATCATCAAAAACACCTGCTGACACAGCAATTATTTTGCCTGCGGCATTATTTTCACCAAATAGCCGACTACCGCACTGAGGACAGAAAAAACGAGTAATGACAGAACCGGTATCTGTCGCGGCAGCATAACTACTGAGCTTACCTTCAATTTTAACATTTTCTTTGTTAAAAAAAGCATTCGAAGCATGCCCGGTCCCTGTTGACTTTCGGCAATCATCACAATGACACTGCCCCATTCGAATGGGTGCTGAAGAAACCGTAAATGTTACATTGCCGCATAAACATTGCCCTTTTGCGAAATATTTTTCTGACATTTGATTGTCCTCCTTGATTAATACCTAAAATACAGACCTAAAGTACAGACCTAAAGCACAAATTAGTTGAGCCGATTGATAACAAGATTCAACATCACAACCACACTCACAATTAACAACATAATTGACAAGACAATGAGTACTTCGGCCATGGTCACAGCAAACAATAATTCCGGTGTATAGCCGCAGGGCTCCCACACTTTAAAAACTGAAGGCAGCCACTCATCCAATGCAAACCAGACAGGCAGTCCAGATTCCATACTGCATCCACCCGATAAAAAGCCGCGTTCAGTGCCCAGTAATTGATAACAACGCTCAAGCAGACCTGCTGACAGGCCCGTCATCAGCAGCTGCATCGTTAACAGGCCCGTCCAGTATCTGTAGACTGTTAATGCCAGTAACGAGACTGATATTATTCCTAAGACCCATATCCGGATATGTATACATAAAACACAGGGCATATAATCCAGCACATACTGATAAAATAACCCCGCAGCTTCAAGGCTTAGCCCCAGAAACAGAAGGCCCAGCCAGTACCACTTAGTTGTTGATATCTGTAAGAGTTTTTTTAACATAAAATTAACCTGATAAGACATTTTGCATATGGGATAAGCAGCATTAAATTTATCCATTTTACAGACAGATGTCTATTTATTTTCAGTTCTCATATAATAACAATAACTAAAATTTAGGTAATTATTCAGCCTGTATTTATTAAATACCTGTTTTAAGCCTATGGTCATTTATTTTTCTAACTTTGCTTTCTGTTATGAAAAGCAACTACGTTCAGACAATCAACGTCAGAAAAATAAGCAACCACAGGCTTTTTGTAAATAATACGCTGAATAGTTACAAATTTAGCGTAATAAAACAACAAATTTCACCGGTAAGCTTATGCTTAAAACCTTAAAGTGGCTTGGATTGGTTCCTCTCATCGGGATCATTATCAGTTGGCATAGCCAGTCTCACTATAATAACAACGTTGAAGATATTTTTACAATTGCCAGTCAGTCAGAACGAACTTTAAAGGCACCTGTCAAGGACTTTTCAGGTGAGATATTTTATTTGTCTGACTTACAGGGAAAGCCTGTATTACTCGATTTTTGGGCATCCTGGTGTCCACCCTGTCGTGCTTCTATGCCGGAACTGGAGATTATGCATAAACAGTATGCTGATAAGTTGACCATACTGGCGGTGAATATTCTGGAACCGCCAGAGGATGGCATCAAATATGCTCTGGAGAATAACTATAGTCTCAGGTTTGTGCATAGCAGGAAACTGGCAGAAATATTCAAAATAAAAGTACTGCCGACTAAAATATTACTCGATTCTAAGGGGCGTGTGATCTGGGCAAGTACCGGCCATGTTCCCTTCCTGACACATAAATGGCTTGAGAATCAACTTTAGTATCACAATGCCTAACGCCTTGATACGTATCCGGGAAATATATCTTTATCAAGCATGATTTCAATAAGGTTAATAGAGTCTTTATAATCCAGTTCAGGTAGAAGACCTTGCAGATCAGACTCAGAATCCACTGTATAGTATTTTATACCAAATGAGCGTGACAACAATTCATAATCCGGGTTCACAAAGTCACAATCAATATAACGTGCGTCGTATTGCTGGAATTGGTTTTTACGAATGAGCCCCATGGTTGAGTTATTAAACATGACGATTGTCAGCGGTAATTGATAATTCACAGCCGTCATGATTTCCATACAGCACATTTGAAAACCACCATCACCAAGCACTGCAAAAACGCCCCAGTCCTCGGCAAATTTTTTCTCTGCAAATCGTGCACCTATCGCGGCAGGTATGGCATGCCCTAAGGAAGACACACCAGAATTAGGATAGTAGCGGTTGTCTGATGAGACATGGAAGAAGTTTTGTGCAAAGATAATATTATCATCAAAAACCATAATATTTTTTGGAAAATAAGTTTCTAACTCAGAAAAAAACAAAGCAGCCAATGGAAAACGAGAGCGAAGTTTTGCCATATCACTGTCTGAACTGCTATCTTCTACATTATCACTCTTTTTTGTTCGCTCTTTAGTACGATAGTCATCCAGTGTGTTTGCTAATGACTTTCTTTTGATTTGTTGTGATGCTAATTGCTCTTTTAAAGACAGGTTAACAGTCTTCAGGATAATACCAATATCACCCAAAATAGCCAGATCAGCTTTAAAGACTTTTTCCAGTTGCTCTATATTGTTATCAATTTGGGCAATTTTTTTATTTTTCAATAAATCATCATTCCAGACATAACTGGTGCGCTCATTAAAGCCGGCACCAAGAAAAATAATGAGGTCAGATTTTTCAAGAATATAATGATATGCCCCGCTATAAGAAGTCACCCCCAGACTGCCCAGAGATAAATCAGAGCGTTCATTCACCACGCCTTTACCTTTAAGGCTTGACGTAACTGGAATATTCATCAACTCACTGAGTTCTGAAACCTGTTGCTGGGCATTTGAGACGATACAGCCGTTTCCAGCCACTATAACTGGTGCTGAAGCCGCCTGAATCATTTTAACCAGCTCATTAGCCGCTAAAGTATCATGCCGGAGATGGTGGTTATTTTTAGATGTTTTGATTTGCTCAAGGATACTGTCATCAACCATTTCTTTTTGAATATTAAATGGAAAGCTGAGTAAAACAGGTCCGGAATTATCCGATAGAAGGATTTTAGCGGCACGATTGAGCACGTTAGCCAGATAATCCGTGCGTTCAACCAATTTAGTGTATTTAGTAATGCTCTTGAATAAAGCATCCTGATCAATACTGCCCCCTTCACCGGAACTTTCCTGCAGCCCGCCCTTACCAAAAATATGAGTGGAGGTCTCACCCGTAATAATTAAAATAGGCTGTTTATCAACATAAGCATTAGCCACACCCGTGACAAGATTAGTAGCTCCGGGCCCTGCTGTGGTAATACAGGCTGAAATTTTTCCCGAGGCTCTGGCATAACCACCCGCCATAAAGGAAGCACCCTGCTCATGTTTGGCAAGCACACTTTTTATAGAGGACTTATACAAACTATCATAAACGGGCAGGATGTGCGCTCCCGGCATACCAAAGATATGGTCAATGCCCAAACGCTCCATAAACTGTACAATTAGCTCACTGACTGCAATTTTCATAAACTTTTGGTGATGTTTTTAATTATAGTGTTTAAATAAGCTGCTATTATATTTTTTTCCGTAAGCCTAAGTCCAGTTAAAAGTCCAGTTAAAAGTCCCGTTAAAAAGTCCCGTTAAACTGAAATATCATCCTCATCAACAAACAGCTTATCTTTCACTTTGGTTTTACTGACTGTCGATTTTTTCTGATATTTTATTTTTTTTGGAAAAGGTTTCCAATATGTCTCATGGGAAAAAGCACTCCAACCCCATTGTGCCCACTTAATCACAGCAAAAGCCAGCCATATAGACCAGGCAAGCATTATCAAACGATAAATATAAACCGGCACAGAAATCACACTGGCTTCAGGAAGTGCTTCCGCAATTCGGTCACTGAACCAGTTCAGCTGATAGGCACTGGAGCCGTTACCGCTGATCTGCATGCGGGGTGAGCCCAGAAGCCCCTGCTCTATCGAAGCGATTAAAGCCGTCACAGAAAGAATCACCAATACAATCAATAATACCTGAAAAGCATTGAATACAATTGCCCTGGTGGCCTTAACTTCCATATTGTGACGCGCTTTCAGGGCAAAGATGCTTCCCACAATCACTATCGCTGACAGTGGCTCAGAGGCACTCAAACCAATCCAGAGCAACACCCACTGCAAGGTGCTCAGGGGCGTTCCCTTTATACGTCCCAGCCCATAAGAGAAAATTAAAATGATAGCAAACACACCCCAGAATAAGACTGCTGGTCCCATGGCAGGCCCGCTTGTCAATAAGACCCAGCGTTTAGAACCTGGAATTAAAGTAATTTTGCTATTCACACTATCAGTGCCCAAATTCACCTCAGAAGTGGTAAAAATACTGGCAACACCACGTGATTCATTCCATACCACATTAATTTTCTGGCTGCCAGGCAACACAGGTAAAGATAAACCGTCTTTAGTATTACGGATCGGCATATTTTTATTATTAATACTTACCGTCTGCAATACTGCATTCTCTGGCAGGTGAATATTGTGTTGTCCGCCCAGGCTGCTGCGTAGATTAAAGGTCAGATTTGCTGCCGTATTCTGTTCTCCCGGTGTTATCGTCAGTACACTGCTGTCAATGGTAATGGTTTTACCTTTTACGCCTATGGGTCGGGTCACATCGATCAGCACTTCTTCTTCCGGCCAGGGTTGCCATCTTGGCTGCCACAAATCGCCCTGACGTTGATGATAGACTACCGGTATACCACTGTGTTCAATGTGCCAGATTGGACTGGTATTTAACACCCATTGCTCAATAATCTGCTCAGACTTGATGGCTTTGAGCTTGATTTGATCAGTAACAGCCAGGCTTGAATACCATTGAACCTGAGGCTTTTTTCGACTCAGAGTTATAACAGCATGACCATCTTCCACCTTGACATTATCACTCAGCACCGATTCACCTGCCACCAGGGGTATTTTTAAAATAACAGGATAAGCACTTCCCCAGACACCTCTAACTTGCGTCATTATCTGCCAGGACTGTCCCAGATTAAGCGTTCGGATCATTTCAGCAAAGACGGGAATTTCACTTTGTTCTCTATCGGATAAGGCTTTTTGATTTTTTTCTAATCTTAAAAAACTCAGTGCTGAAATTTTAGTGACGTCCTGATCCATTCCCTCAGAGGACCAGCCATCAACCGTCAGGCGAATATGATGAGGTTTTAATGGAAAACTAATTTGTAATTGATTTAAGTGTTCCACACGACCATTAACTTCAACAAGATGGCTTCCTCTGGCAAGAGACAACCAGAGCACTGAGCTATTTTGACGAAACAAACCAGAAGCGGGTTCACCATCAATCAGAATATTATCCGGCATCCATTGTTTTATCGGTACAGGCAATGGAATTGAGACATCCTCCTGAGTATGAACCAATAGTTTAAGGGTCAATGTTTTAGCAGACAGATCAATATTCAGCGATTCAATATCAGCACATTGAGGCAGACATCGTGCAGGTTTATTTAATTCATTACGCAATTCATCCAATAAGTCCTTTGTTGGCATCGATGCTTGTGAAACTTGTGGTGTAATAGCGAGCAGACCAATCAGAGCACCTGTCACTACAAGAAACACAAATGATGATAAAACCTGGCCAGAAGATTGCCTGGTTTGAGAGTGTGATGCTGTGTCTGCTGCTTTTTTCAGCTGCCAATGTGAAACATCCATCAACCGCCAGGCCAGGAGCAAAATAAACAGGATACGTAAAACATTTAACATCGAATTCATTGCCGGTGATATCAGCAGCATTGATATTTGTTGATCGCGTCTAACGGGCCCATCCCAGTGAATCGCATATTGATTCAAAGTCCATGAAGGCAAACCAGGACCTGTTTGTATCATGGCATTGGGATCAATGCTGTCCATCTGCACTTTTGATAGTGATCTGCCTGGTTTGTAAATATATGAAGATCTATCACTGGCTTGTCTTAACTTTGATATAGAAGAATTGGAAATAGATTTGGAAAGTGATTTGGAGGGCGAACTGGATTGCAGTTCGGGCTGTTGTGATGAGGCTTCAAACACCTGTTCAAATTCATCTGAATCTGCAGAATATTTAATTGCAGTATTGTTGAATTCCAGTTGCGGGTACAAAGCAATTCTAGCCTGATTAACAATAAAGGGTAAAATGAGAAGTACTAAAATTATCGAAACGGCAAAACGATAATTTCTAATCAATTTATAAATTCGTCCCTCAGCAGGCAAAGCACGTAATAAAGCAGCAGCAATAAGCAAATTAATCCAGATAAACTGAGGGGCATCAGGCTGATGCCAGGTCAGGATTAAGGCAGACAAAGCCGCTATTCCCCATCGAATCCCCCATAA
>JAPVVU010000187.1 GCA_028571885.1 Gammaproteobacteria bacterium
TGCGAATCAAATCAAGTTATTTATCGCGACAGGCACGAAAGAGCGAAAATGGCGTGTGCTGGCGACCAATCCAACTGGAAACACCAGTGCTTCTTCTTTTTCTGTTGTTAAAGATAAGGTGAGTGTTAACAATAGAGCTGAGGATAAAGCAGAGAAAAGTAGTACTGCAACTGCGAGTTCAGGGAGCATACTAAAAGATGAGCGCTGGTTAAGACAGCAGCCCGATACTAACTATACTATCCAATTATTTGGTTCATACAATAAGCAGGCCATTGATGAATTAGTTAAAAAACATTCATTGCAGGGTGATATTCTTCGCTTTGAGACCCAAAGAGATGGCAAAAGCTGGTTTACGATGACTTATGGTAACTATTTGTCAAAGCAAGATGCCAGTGCCGCAGTCACCTCACTTGATCCTGCTCTGACAAACCCTGCGCCATGGCTGAGAAGTATGGGCAGTATTAAAGAAAGCCTGCGCTTTAGTGAAAGGCAGCCTGGTGAAATAATTGCAATTGATGTTTCATCAAAGATTAAGGATGAGGCATGGATCTGGACACAAAATCCAGCTGATTATACGGTCCAGCTGATTGCTTTGAGCTCTGAAAAAGGCATTAAAGATTATATTATTAAATCTAAAATTCAATCTGAAGTCGTCTATTTTAAGACCATTCGTAATGGTAATGCACTCTATGTTCTACTCTATGGAAGTTATGCGAATAAACAGCTGGCAACACAGGCAGGTAAAAAACTGTCCGCACAAATTAAAGGCAGTAAGCCCTGGGTGCGCAGTTTTTCTACAGTTCACGGGATGATGAGTAGTCGCTGATCGATGGTAGACCAGACAGGCTTGAAAGGGTATAATGTCGGGCTCTTTCGCCCCTCAGTTATTGACATGAGTAGCCGTTGAAAAGCTGAGAAGTTAGCAGGCGTAAGGGGTTACATTCATTATATCTATCAATTGAGGCCTGTAATGCCAGCACTTGAAACACCAAACCCTTCTTTTAGAGAAATGTCTTCTCAAGGGTCACCAAAAACCTATTTTCCTAAAGAGCTGGAAGCAACTCTTTATAGACCTTCATTTGAAAAAGACAATTGCGGCTTTGGTTTAATCGCCCACATGGACGGTGCCGGCAGTCATTGGCTGGTTGAAACAGCCATCGAAGCGTTGGCTCGCCTGACTCACCGTGGTGCAATTTCAGCAGATGGAAAAACAGGTGATGGTTGTGGTTTATTGTTGCAAAAACCTGATGCCCTGATGCGTGCTGTGGCACAAGAGCAAGACATTAAACTCCAGGATAACTATGCTGTCGGTGTGGTTTTTCTGAGTCAGGATGATGCAGTTGCCGATAAAGCAAGAAATCAGGTTAACAAGGAGCTTTTAGCCGAAGGGCTCGATATTGCTGGCTGGCGTGTTGTGCCTGTTGATAAAAGTGCCTGTGGCGATGAAGCGCTTAAAACGTTACCGCAAATTGAACATGTTTTTGTGAATCCTGCCGAAGGCATGGATGTCATCACTTTTGACCGCCATCTCTATATTGCACGTCGTCGTGCTGAAAAAATAATTCAAGAAAGTGATGACGTTTTTTACATACCTTCCATGAGTTCTCAGGTTGTTTCCTATAAAGGCCTGGTCATGCCTGAATTTTTACCGGTGTTCTATAAAGATCTCAATGATCCGCGTTTGGCGTCGGGTATGTGTGTCTTCCATCAACGTTTCTCAACCAACACCTGGCCGCAGTGGCGGCTGGCCCAGCCTTTCCGCTATCTGGCACATAATGGTGAAATTAATACGGTGCAGGGCAATCGCAACTGGTCAGTGGCCCGTGGACATAAGTTTGAAACACCACTCATTCCTAATATGGAAGATATTCGTCCCTTAGTATCGATGAGTGGTTCAGATTCTAATAGTATGGATAATATGCTGGAAGCCCTGCTGGCGGGCGGTATGGATATTTTCCGTGCCATGCGCCTGCTGATTCCACCTGCATGGCAGAATGTGGGTACTATGGATGCCGATCTAAAAGCATTTTATGAATACAATTCCATGCACATGGAAGCATGGGATGGTCCTGCCGGCGTGGTTATGACTGATGGTCGTTATGCTGCCTGCACTCTGGATCGCAATGGTCTGCGTCCTGCACGTTATGTCATTACCAAAAATACAGCAGGAACAGACGGCATTGCGGATGGGACGTATTCAAATTGTGTTATCACTCTGGCGTCTGAAACCGGTGTTTTTGAATACAGTGAAACGGATGTGGTGGCTAAAGGACGTCTGAAGCCGGGTCAGATGCTGGCCGCTGATACTCATACAGGTGAATTGCTTCTGCCGGAAGATGTTGATCAACACCTGAAAAGCCAAAATCCTTATAAAGACTGGTTGAAAAAAGGCATTAAATATCTGAAATCAGAATTGGTCGAACCTTCCTCCATAGTTGGCTGCATGGATGAGGAGACTTTTCGTGTCTATGAAAAACAGTTTCAGATAACCAACGAAGAAAAAGAATATGTCATTAAGGTGCTGGCAGAAAGTGCGGCAGAAGCAGTTGGTTCCATGGGTGATGATACGCCTATGGCTGTGCTGTCCAGTCGGGTCAGACCTTTTTATGATTACTTCCGCCAGCAGTTTGCCCAGGTAACTAACCCGCCCATTGACCCAATTCGTGAAAGCATTGTTATGTCACTGGAAACCTGTTTTGGTGCGGAACAGAATTTATTTGAAGAAAGTGCAAGTCATGCTGAGCGTCTGCTTGTGGATTCTCCCGTTCTATCTTGTGCCAAATATGAAAATCTTCTTGCTATTGATGATGAAAAGTATGTCAATGAAGTCATTGACCTTAATTTTTCCTCAGAATTGACCTTGAAAGAAGCATTGTCCGATGTTTGTAAACAGGCAGAAGAGGCAGTAAAAAATGGCAAAGTTATCATTGTCTTAGATGATAAAAATCTGGCAAAAAACAAAATTACTCTGCATGCACTCATGGCAACGGGTGCGGTTCACCATCATTTGATTGCCAGGGGACTGCGTTGTGATGCCAATATTGTTGTAAAAACCGGCACTGCCCGGGACCCGCATCATTTTGCGACCCTGATTGGTTATGGTGCTTCAGCGGTTTATCCTTACATGGCCTATGAAACACTGGCCAAGCTGATTAAAAATAAAGAAATTACAGAATCTGATATTGGCAAAGCGACCAAAGCCTACCGTAAAGGTATAAACAAAGGCCTGTATAAGGTGATGTCAAAAATGGGCATTTCTACCATTGCCAGCTACCGGGGTTCACAATTATTTGAAGCCATTGGTATTGATGAAGAAGTCACAGAAATGTGCTTTAAAGGTACCACCAGCCGTATAGCGGGTGCTGGCTTCAGGCATTTTGATGAGGACCAGCGCTTGTTAAATAAAGTGGCCTGGAATCCTCGTAAAACAAATGATCATGGCGGTATTTATCGTTATGTTTATGGTGGTGAATATCATGCCTATAATCCTGATGTTGTTCAGTACATGCAGCAGGCAGTACAAACCGGTGATTATAGTGCTTATAAAAAATATGCGGATGAAGTTAACCAGCGTCCTGTTGCCACTTTACGCGATTTACTGAAACTGCGTGAAGATATCGATGCAATTTCAATTGATGATGTTGAGTCCGCTGAAAATATGTTCAAGCGTTTTGACAGTGCGGCAATGTCTCTGGGGGCATTATCACCAGAAGCTCATGAAACACTGGCTGAAGCCATGAATCGATTGGGCGCTCGTTCTAACTCCGGTGAAGGCGGTGAAGATCCCGCGCGATTTAATACCCTTAAAGTCTCTAAAATCAAGCAAATTGCTTCGGGTCGTTTTGGTGTAACACCTCATTATCTGGTGAATGCTGAAGTACTGCAAATCAAAGTCGCTCAAGGTGCCAAGCCTGGTGAAGGTGGTCAGCTGCCGGGTCATAAGGTTGATGAAAATATCGCCAGGCAGCGCTATTCTGTACCCGGTGTGACACTTATTTCACCCCCGCCACATCATGATATTTACTCAATTGAGGACTTATCGCAATTGATTTATGACCTGAAACAGGTCAATCCCAGGGCCCTGATTTCAGTGAAACTGGTTTCAGAGCCTGGCGTGGGCACCATTGCTGCCGGTGTGGCAAAAGCCTATGCCGATTTAATTACTATCTCTGGTTATGATGGTGGTACAGCGGCAAGTCCATTGGCTTCTGTTAAATACGCGGGTTCTCCATGGGAACTGGGTTTAAGTGAAACACAACAGGCCCTGTGTGCAAATGATTTACGCGGTAAAATTCGTCTCCAGGCAGATGGCGGCTTAAAAACGGGCCTGGACATTATTAAAGCCGCCATTTTAGGGGCAGAAAGCTTCGGTTTTGGTACTGCACCAATGATAGCTATGGGTTGTAAATACCTGCGTATCTGCCACTTAAATACTTGTGCCATGGGTGTTGCCACTCAAAATAACGTGCTGCGCAAGCATCACTTTATCGGCAAGGTTGAAATGGTCATGAATTATTTCAGATTTGTTGCTGAAGAAACCCGGGAATGGATGGCATCATTAGGTGTCAGCAAACTGGAGGACTTGATTGGCCGTACTGATCTGCTGGAAATTATAGATGGTGCAACAGACCGTCAGGGGCAATTGGATCTCTCGCCGTTATTAAAAACTGTGGATGATCAAAGTAAGCCGAAATTCTGTGTTGAGCCAAGTAATGAGCCTTATGATAAAGGTGAAATGGCTGAAAAAATGGTTGCAGCAGCTCTGTCAGCTATTGAGAATAAATCAGGTGGTACTTTTGAGTTTAATGTGCAAAATATCGACCGTTCTATCGGCGCACGTCTCTCTGGTGAAATTGCTTTACGACACGGTAATTTAGGTATGAGTGATACGCCTATTACCATTAAAATGAAAGGTTCTGCAGGGCAGAGTCTGGGTGTCTGGAATGCGGGTGGTCTGCATCTTGAGCTGGAAGGTGATGCTAACGACTATGTGGGCAAGGGCATGGCTGGCGGCAGGATAGTCGTTAATCAGGCCTGTGGTACTTCATTCAAGAGTAATGAAAGCACCATCATTGGTAATACCTGTCTTTATGGCGCAACGGGTGGTTCTTTACTGGCCGCTGGTCTGGCTGGCGAGCGTTTCGGCGTTCGCAACTCCGGCGCACATGCGGTCGTTGAAGGCATCGGCGATCATGGTTGTGAATATATGACCGGTGGTGTTATTACTGTTCTTGGTGATACCGGCCTTAATTTCGGCGCGGGAATGACCGGTGGTTTTGCTTATGTACTGGATAAAGATAACCAGTTCGTTGATCGTTATAACCATGAACTGATTGATATTAACCGCATTGGTTGTGAACAGATGGAAGCCCATCGTCATTACTTAAAAGGCAAAATAGAAGAGTTTGTTCAGGCAACCGGCAGTGAATGGGGTCAATATATCCTGGATAATTTTGCTGATATATGCGGCAAATTCTGGTTGGTTAAGCCAAAGGCTGCATCGATAGAAAGTTTGTTAGAGACATTATCTAATGAAGCAGCCTGATAAAGCAGCTTAAAGTGACAATTAATGAGGTGGCTTGTGTTATTGAGCTTTAAGGCCACAGCTTAGCTTTTGTTTAGGAAAAGAATTAGTTTAAGGTAAGATTATGGGTAATATATTCCAATTCATGCAGGTTGATCGAAAAGATCCTACGAAAAAAGGATCTGCGGTCAGAATCAAAGAATATAAAGAAATATACGAGATTTTCGATCAAGATAAAACGGCTGAACAGGCTGATCGTTGTCTGGATTGCGGTAATCCGTATTGTGAATGGAAATGTCCTGTTCATAACTACATTCCTCACTGGTTGCTTCTGGCTCAGGAAGGCAAGATTATAGAAGCGGCGGAACTGTCACATCGAACCAACTCGTTACCTGAAATTTGTGGTCGTGTTTGTCCACAGGACAGGCTCTGTGAAGGTGCCTGTACTCTAAACGATGATTTTGGTGCAGTGACAATTGGCTCAGTCGAGCGCTATATTACTGATACTGCTCTGGCACAAGGATGGAGACCTGATATTTCAGGTGTTCAGGACACTGGAAAAAAAGTGGCTGTTATTGGTGCCGGGCCTGCAGGTCTGGCCTGTGCGGATGTTCTAATCCGAAACGGTGTTAAACCCATAGTCTATGATCAACATCCTGAAATTGGTGGTTTATTGATGTTTGGTATCCCTGAATTCAAATTAGAAAAAAGTGTGGTTAAAAAACGCCGTGAAGTTTTTGAAGAA
>JAPVVU010000188.1 GCA_028571885.1 Gammaproteobacteria bacterium
ACAAAGAATAAAGCAACTATTTAAAACAATATTTAAAACTCTTTACAAAACAAAGGGAGTACCAGATGAGTCGGTCAAAACAGACCTTTTTCTCTTTACTGACAATCAGTCTTTTTATTTTACCTGGCCAGTCAATTTTAGCGGCAAAAGTGACTTTGGAGCCATCAAGTTGGGGGTTAGAAGAAGGTAAGGCCTGTGTTGACTGCCATGCCAAATCTTCTGCCGGCTTAACACACCAGTGGAAAAATAGTGCCCACGCTCAGGCAAATGTAAATTGTCTGGATTGTCATCAGGCCTATGACGATGACGAAGATGCCATGGAACACGAAGGCAGTATCATTGCGACTATCGTGTCTCCCAAAGATTGTGGTCGCTGTCATGAAACAGAATTTAAACAGCAGGAAGGTTCGGTGCATGCAAAAGCGGTTACTATCATTAAAAACCGTATGCCGGCATTGACAGAACACTTCGGTAGTCTTTCAATCAATGATGCCGGCTGTGCAAAATGTCATGGTTCAGAAGTCAAAGTAAAAGGGGATGGTACGCTTGATCCGACCACCTGGCCTAATACTGGAATTGGTCGTATTAATCCTGATGGTTCCACAGGTTCCTGTTCTTCCTGCCATGGCCGTCATCAGTTTTCCAAAGCACAGGCTCGTGAACCCAGTGCTTGTACTCATTGTCATTCAGGACCTGATTCTCCTGATAAAGATGTTTATGAAACATCTAAGCATGGGATGATGTTTGAAGCGCATAAAAGTGAAATGAATATGGGTAGTGATGCCTGGGTTGTGGGCAAAGATTATTCAGCAGCACCGACCTGTGTAACGTGTCACATGGGGGCTGCAGGAAAGATGAAATCAACTCATGATGTCGGTATGCGTGATTCCTGGAATCTAAATGAAGCGGTGTCAACACAGCAGTATCTGGTTATTTTTGATGATGGCGATAAACGTGAATTATCAACCTCAGATCCCATCCCTCGTCGTGGAGAAAGCATTAGTAAAATGGATGGCAGTATGGGGAAAGTTAAGGCTGTGGCTTCACCTAAGCGTCGCCGTGGTGCGATGACTAAAACTTGTCTGGAATGCCATAGTAAAAATTTTGCAAACAATGCAATGCTGCAGTTTGATAATGTTGTAGAACTGTATAATGAAAAATATGGGAAGCCGGCACAGGCTATTATGCAGGCGCTGTATTCTGACAACCTGCTAACGCCATTGCCTTTTGATGAGCCTTTGGAAATTACTTACTGGAAGCTTTGGCATAGCGGTGGAACACGTGCCCGTCATGGTGCTGCCATGGCCAGTCCCAGTAATACCTGGAAAGGCATGTCTGAAGTGGGCAGTCTTTTTTACGGTAAGTTCCTGACTCAGGTGCGAGAAGTTGCAGGCCCTGAAAAAAGTGAGGCTTTGATCAAACAATATGTGAAACAATCGGAGCATCATGAGTGGTTAAATCATCCGGATAAATCCAATCCCATTCTTGGCTATGGGAAGCAGGGTTATGATGAAGGGAGCAGCAATGAAAATTAATGATCTGCTGCCAGCTTTTATTACCCGACATGTACTGTTTGCTCTGATATTTGGTGGTGTTTGTGGTATTGGTTTCATTCTTTTCTTAATTGAATTTGACCACTATACTAGTACTGAAGAGTTTTGTACTTCCTGTCATTCTATGGAACTGGCGGCAGAGCCTTATCGAAATTCGGCACATTATAAGCCGGAATCCGGGGTTCGGGCCAGTTGTGGTGATTGCCATGTTTCCGAAGGTGTGTTGTCTGCTACCTGGGATCATTTTATGGGCAGTAAGGATTTATACAAACAAATATTCGGCCCTGATTATGATGATCCTGTGGTCAATGCTTTGCATTTGCCTGAAGCTGCTTTTGATGCACGAAAATGGTTTAAAAAAAGAGACTCGGCTACCTGTAAAAAATGTCATGTAAAAGAAGCCATCTATGGTGACCGACCCGATACCTTACAAATACATATGGAAGATGCAAAAGATAAAACCTGTATTGAGTGTCATTATAATCTGGTACATCGTAAAATTCCTGATGAAAAAACCTTTAAACAGGATAAATGGAATGCCATGATAGAAGAGGAATTTGGTTTAGAGAAAGGTTCCGCAAAGAAAATATTGGGACACTAAAATTTACTTCTGGTTTCCTTAAGACTTTTTAAGGTATTGGTTCTACTAAAATTGATTGAGAAAGTATTATGCTATTATCATTAGGTTGTCAGACAATGCGCGAAGGCGTGATTGCAACAATAATATTTTTTATTGCAGGTGTTTTAACTATTCTTGTGGGCGCTGGTATCGTACCTCAGATCTGGCATTTAAACCATATTGTAATATTTGTCGGCTTTTTATTATTATTACTGGCCCCAATAATATTGGTTTCTACCTTTTTACTTTCAGTTTTGCCCAAAGCCAAAGAAAGAATGGATAAATGTGAACACTAGATACTTGCTATTTCAAAGTGAAAGATTGTTAAAAAATATATAAGAAAATATGAGAATAATTAAATGAAAATGCTGTCTTTAGGTTGTAAAACGATTAAAGATGGTATTACAACAGCACTCATTTTTTTTATATCAGGCCTTTGTTTCATTTCTACAGGAATCTGGGTGATACCTGAAATCTCGTATCTTCCTCAAATCATTATTTTTATGGGAGCAGTAATATTGCTTATGGTGCCTATTATTCTCGTGGCCAGCTACCTTAAAAACCGATAACAGGAGCTCCTAATAAATAGGGAATTCCTATATTGTTTTATACCGTCAGGTGCCGTAGTATTTTAAGATAGAGATAATAAATAATATTGAATATAAAAAAGGTAAGGGGGACAACATGACTGTTCAAGATAGATATAATGCAGCTGAAAATAATCTAAATAATAACTTAGAGATGATCTTAAAAGAAAGTCGCCGTGAGATACAAGAACGTACACAAACGATATTGCTTGGTATAAATTCTCATGCCATGGAAGCAAAAAAAGAGGTACGTCATCATATCTCTCAGTTGGTTCAAGTTCAGTCCGCGCTGTCAGATTCTAACACTCATAAAAATGTTTAAAATCCATATTAATAACGTCTTTATTACTATGGATTATTCCTGATTGTTAATTTTAAGGCTTTGGCTCTATGAGTTAAGTCTTAGCTATACGAGAAAAAATGAAAGATAAAAAGCTGAACTGTGAGAGTGTCACAGAGCTCCAGCGGGAAAGCATTCGTACGGGCTTATCGCAATCCAGTTTAATGAAAGCTTTTTCCGATAACTTGTTTTACATGCAGGGCCGCTCCAGAACCTCAGCCACACCCAATGATGAGTATATGGCTGCTGCTTATACTGTAAGAGACCGCATGTTGAAACGCTGGGTGCATTCGTCACAGATTTTTAAGGAACAGGAAGTTCGTACGGTTTGTTATCTTTCAGCTGAGTTTTTACTGGGTCCTCACCTGGGTAATAATTTAATCAATCTGGGGATTATGGAAAAAGCTCAGGATAGTGCCGTTCAAATGGGTCTGGATATTGATAACATCATGGCTCAGGAAGAAGAGCCCGGCTTAGGCAATGGTGGTTTAGGTCGTCTGGCTGCCTGTTATCTTGATTCTTTGGCAACACTGCAAATTCCTGCTATTGGTTATGGCATTCGCTATGAATTTGGTATTTTTGACCAGGTGATTGCAGATGGCTGGCAGGTAGAAGTATCAGATACCTGGTTACGCAATGGTAACCCCTGGGAGTTGCCTCGTCCTAAGTTATATTTTCCCGTTAATTTTGGCGGACATGTAGAACACTATCAGGATTTAGATGGACATCAAAGCAAGTGGATTCCAGAATTATGTGTGAATGGTGTTGCCTATGATACGCCTATTCTTGGCTATGGGGTTAATAATTGCAATTTGCTCAGGCTATGGAAAGCTGAAGCGCCGGAATCTTTTGATTTTCAGGCTTTTAATACAGGTGACTACTATGGATCTATCCAGGCTAAGGTTATAGCTGAAAATATTTCCAAAGTATTATATCCAAATGATGAAAAAACAGGCGGTAAAGAGTTACGTCTTAAACAGCAATATTTCTTTGTGAGCTGTTCATTGCAGGACATGATACGTATACATACTCGATCAGGTAAGTCTGTTGACACTTTTCATCATAAGTTTGCTGTGCAATTAAATGATACGCATCCAGCGATCTCTGTTGCTGAATTGATGCGAATTTTTCTGGATGAGCATCATATGTCCTGGGAGAAAGCATGGCATATTACGCAAAACACCTTTGCCTTTACCAATCACACATTGTTGCCAGAAGCGCTTGAAACCTGGTCAGTTAAGTTATTTAAGCGCGTGTTACCAAGGCATCTTGAACTTATTTATGAAATTAATACCCGTTTTTTAGATGAAGTTCGAATGCATTTTTTAAGTGAGCATAATCGTTTGGACCGACTGACACGCATGTCTCTAATAAATGAGGACGGTGAAAAGTCAATTCGTATGGCACATCTGGCCTGTGTCGGCAGCCATGCAATTAATGGGGTTGCTCAACTGCATACTGAATTACTGAAAGAGACAGTCTTGAAGGATTTTTATGAGCTTTGGCCAGAAAAATTCAGCAATAAAACCAATGGTGTTACTCCCAGGCGTTTTCTTGTTCTCAGTAATCCAAAGTTATCGAAACTACTGAGCAATACACTAAAAAATAATGACTGGATCAGGGATATGAGTCAATTAAGGTCCCTGGAGTCTTATGCAGATGATAGTGCCTTTCATAGTGAATGGCGTACTGTAAAAGCAGCTGCCAAGAATAATCTGGCCACCTGGATTAATAAAAATGTTGGGATAAATGTTGATCCTCAATCATTATTTGATATACAGGTTAAACGCTTTCATGAATATAAGCGTCAGCATTTGAATATTCTTCATGTCATCACGCTTTATCAACGTTTGAAACAAAACCCTGGTTTAGAAATTACCCCTAGAACTTTTATTTTTGGCGGCAAGGCTGCTCCTGGTTATGCCATGGCTAAATTAATGATTAAGCTAATTACTTCTGTGGGTGATGTGATTAATAATGATCCACAAATTAATGGCTTTCTACGAGTGGTCTTTATTCCTAATTTTAACGTAAAAAATGCTCAAATGATTTATCCTGCTGCGGATTTATCTGAGCAGATCTCAACTGCTGGTAAAGAAGCCTCGGGGACGGGTAATATGAAGTTCTCGATGAATGGAGCATTAACAATTGGTACCCTTGATGGGGCTAATATTGAGATTCGTGAGGAAGTGGGTGCTGATAACTTCTTTCTCTTTGGACTGACAGCCAAAGAAGTTGTCCAGATGAAAGCTAATGTTTATGTGCCTGAACATGTTATTGAAAATAATCAGGAACTGAAGAACTCATTAGAATTGATAGATTGCGGTCTTTTTTCACATGGTGATCGTGCTTTGTTTAAACCGTTAACTGATTCATTAAAATATCATGATCCTTTTTTAGTTTGCGCAGACTATCAGTCTTATATTGATTGTCAGACTGAGGTGAGTCATGCATTTCGTGATTCTGAGCACTGGACTCGTATGTCGATACTTAATGTTGCCAGGATTGGTAAGTTTTCTTCTGATAGGGCAATTAGAGAGTATTGCGATGAGATATGGAAAGTTAAATCAGTTCCGATTGATTTGGAATAATTGTATAGATTGGCTTTTAGCTGCTTAGTTATTCCAGTAAGGAATGTGGTAGAGTTGAAACAACAACTCTACCTATATTCTACCTTAAATTTTACTAGTGCTGACAAGATTGCAGACGTTGATTTACATTTGGAATCAAAATAGCAATGAATACTGCGAGAATTCCAACGAGACCAAGAAAAATAGCAAAAACGCCAGCATAAGCAAAATAGACCGGGATCATACTTTCAAGAGTCAAGAACTGTGCTGCAATTTCTAATAGCGCACCAATTGTTAAAAAAAATGCTGATAGCATTACCGATTTTTTCATTACATCACAAGATGAACTAAACATATCTACCCCCAGATAGAAGTTGGTTTTAATTTCAATATATGTATATTATAAAATACTAATATATATAGTCAAGTGAATTTTCACTTTTCATTAGGGTAAATACCTATAGAGTGATATAAATCACATTTAAAAGAGAAGTTGTAAGTCTTAAGTTGTAAGTCTTAAGTTATCAGTCTTAAGTTAAAGATCACAAAAAAGCC
>JAPVVU010000189.1 GCA_028571885.1 Gammaproteobacteria bacterium
TCTATGAATGGCTGAATTCACCGGGTGAATACAAAAAGTACGCAATAATGTGAAGAACCATTTAAATTCTTACTGATTTAAGGCTTTTTGTGCCGCAGGAATAGCCACGCCAATATTAATTTTTGCCCCCATATCAGAGAGAATGGCTTCCAGAGCACTCAGACAAAGTAAGATGTTTTCACCACGACTACTATGTCCCATTAAGCCAATTCGCCAGACTTTACCCGCTAATGAACCTAAACCAGCGCCTATCTCAAGATTATATTCATTGAGTAAACGACTGCGAACCTGTGCTTCATCAACCCCTTCAGGAATTGTGACGGCATTAAGTTGTGGTAAACGATCATTTTCCGCAACCACAAATTCCAGTCCCATTGCTTCAAGTCCTGCTCGCAGCGCTAAATGATGATGTGCATGTCGCGCCCAGGAATTTTCCAGACCTTCCTGTTGTAATATGACCAGAGATTCATGCAATGCGTAGAGTGCATTGACCGGTGCGGTATGGTGGTAAGCACGTTTGGCATTTGCCCCCCAGTAACCCATAACCAGATTCAGATCTAAAAACCAGCTGTTCACTTTGGATTTTCTGTTTTTAATGATTTCAATGGCTTTCTCATTAAAACTGACGGGGGATAGACCCGGTACGCAGGATAAACATTTTTGGGTACCGGAATAAATGGCATCAATGCCCCATTCATCAACCTTAAGCTCAGAACCACCCAGTGAAGTCACGGCATCAACAATGGTAATACAATCATGTTGATGGGCCAGCTCACATAGGGCTTTGGCATCAGAACTTGCGCCGGTTGAAGTTTCGGCATGTACAAAAGCGACAATTTTAGTATCAGGATTATCCTTAAGAGCCTGCTCAACTTTTGCAAGGTCAACGGCAGTGCCCCATTCATCTTCGACCATAATGGCGGTTGCGCCCAGACGCTCAACATTTTCTTTCATGCGTCCGCCGAATACTCCATTCTGGCAAACAATGACTTTGTCTCCAGCTTCAACCAGATTGACAAAACAGCATTCCATGCCGGCAGAACCGGGGGCTGATACGGGAATCGTCAGTTCATTTTTTGTTTGAAAGGCATATTGTAAAAGACCTTTAACTTCATCCATCATGTTAACAAACTCAGGATCAAGATGACCGATGGTGGGTCTTGCTAAAGCAGACAATATTCTGGGTGGAACGTCTGAAGGACCCGGTCCCATAAGGGTTCTAACTGAAGGATTAAAGCTGACGATCATAGTAAGTTCCTTGAAAAATGTGGCTCGTAACTATTGAGTAAGAAATAGCAATAAGACTATTCCTGATTAATTTAGTAGGTTATTATGAGTATTTCTTGTAAAAAAAACAATAGGCAGTTATATTAAATTTCAAATCGCTTTGGATTATAGGCGGTTAATAGTGACAAAGTAAATGAATAAAAGGTAATTTGATGACATTGAAAATTGATGATTGGGGTATTAAAAACCAGATCAGCAAGCCCGAACTCGTGCAAATATTCTCAAACATAGTACCTGAAAATTCATTACTTTTTGATGCTGAAGATTTAAAACCTTATGAATGTGACGGGCTTTCTGCCTATCGTCAGTTACCCCTTATGGTGCTCTTGCCTGAGACTATCGAACAGATACAGCAAATCATTCGAGTCTGTTATAAATATCAAATAGCGGTTGTGTCACGAGGTGCAGGAACCAGTTTATCCGGTGGGGCATTACCGCTGGAAAATGGTATTGTCCTCAGTTTAGCCAAACTCAATAAAATTATAGAAATTGATCAGGATAACTTTACCGCCAGAGTACAGCCTGGAGTGAGAAATCTTGCTATTTCAGAAGCTGTCAGTACTTATGGCTTATATTATGCCCCCGATCCTTCTTCCCAGATTGCCTGTTCCATTGGCGGTAATGTGGCTGAAAATGCAGGCGGGGTGCATTGTCTGAAATATGGACTGACGGTGCATAATGTCCTGCAGCTTAAAGTGATCACCATGGAAGGTGAATTGCTTGAAATTGGCAGCGAGGCCCTGGATAGTCCCGGATATGATGTCCTGGCATTGATGCATGGCTCGGAAGGCATGCTGGCAGTAGTTGTCGAAGTTCTGGTTAAATTACTGGTCAAGCCGAAAGTTGTTACCGTCCTGATGGCATCCTTTGCTAAGGTCACCACGGCAGGAGAAACGGTGAGTGAAATTATTTCCAGCGGTATTATTCCTGCTGGTCTGGAATTAATGGATAAGTCAGCCATCAGAGCAGCAGAGGATTTCATTCATGCGGGATACCCTGTGGATGCGGCTGCAATACTACTGTGTGAAGTCGATGGTTCCCAGGCTGAAGTGGATGCACAGGTTACACAGGTACAGGCAGTGCTGCAGCAGGGCGGTGCCATTGACATTCAGATTGCGGTGGATGAAGCGCAGCGTAAAACCTTCTGGGCTGGCCGCAAAGCGGCATTTCCTGCCGTTGGACGTTTGTCACCGGATTACTATTGTATGGATGGCACTATCCCGCGGTTTCAATTAGGCAAAATATTACAACGCGTGCATGACTTATCGGATGAATACGGTCTGGCTGTTGTCAATGTATTTCATGCCGGTGATGGTAATCTGCATCCGCTGATCTTATATGATGCGAATATTCCGGGACAACTGGATCAGACAGAAAAAATGGGCGGCGAGATCCTGGCTGCCTGTGTGGAACTCGGTGGTACTATTACTGGTGAACATGGTGTTGGTGTCGAAAAACTGGATCAGATGTGCATTCAATTTAATGCGGCTGAACTGCAGCAGTTTCTGGATATAAAAACGGCTTTTGATACGAAAAATCTATTAAATCCCGGTAAAGGCATTCCTATCTTGCACCGCTGTGCTGAATTCGGTGCTTTGCATGTACACCATGGTCAATTACCTCATCCTGAACTGGAACGATTTTAATTTATGTCTTCGCCTATACAAATTCAAGCAGTGGATCGAACGGAACAATTACTCTCTCAGGTTCAAACGGCCTGTGAAAAACAACAGTCCCTGGCAGTCCAGGGAAATGGCAGTAAATTATTTTTAATTCATCCCCTTTCCGGTGAATGTCTTTCTACAGCTTCTCATCAGGGCATTGTCAACTATTTCCCCAGTGAATTAACCATCACAGTGCGCAGTGGTACTTTATTATCAGAACTCAAAGAAGTGCTCAAAGAACAGGGGCAAATGCTGGCTTTTGAACCGCCTGGGTTTTCACCGAATGCGACTATTGGCGGCACCATTGCAGCCGGATTATCGGGCCCGTCAAGACCTTTCTCCGGGTCAGCTCGTGACTTTGTTCTGGGCTGTAAAATTATAAACGGGCGGGGAGAGTTATTACAGTTCGGTGGGGAAGTGATGAAAAATGTGGCCGGTTA
Source organism: Gammaproteobacteria bacterium (assembly GCA_028571885.1). Taxonomy (GTDB): domain Bacteria; phylum Pseudomonadota; class Gammaproteobacteria; order GRL18; family GRL18; genus GRL18. The sequence goes on from JAPVVU010000189.1 coordinate 3,392, forward strand.
TGATCTTTCCCGGCTCATAGCAGGCTCTTATGGCAGTCTGGGGGTAATACTCGAGGTTTCATTGAAACTCTTGCCATTAGTGCCGAAACAGCAATCCCTGAGATTTTCGCTGCAGCCGGATAAATTTTCTCATCAGATCCAAAGCTTATTAATGTCGGGACAGCCTGTTAATGCAGCCTGTTATTTAGACGGCCAGGCTTATATTCGCCTGGGTGGTTCAGAACAAGGCGTGGCATCTTCTTATCAGGAAATAAGTCAAACAGTTTCTGTACAAAAGGCTCAACTACAGGATGTAGACAGCTCATTCTGGTCTGAGTTAAATGTACAGCAACTGCCTTTTTTTGATCATTCTCAGCCTCTGTGGCGATTATCAATGCCGCCCATACCTAAAAAAACAGGAACGGATGCTGCGGCACAGTTTCTGACAGCTGAAGATAGACAGTTAATAGACTGGGGTGGGGCATTATGCTGGTTATACAGTAATCAACCAGCGGACAAAATAAGACAATATGCACAATCACAGGGCGGGCATGCACAGTTGTTTCGTGTCAATGAGATGCATAATGAGCGTTTAAATTCTGTTCCTAAACAACAGCCGCTAAGCCCGGTAATGCTGAAGATTCATCAACAGATCAAGAGCGCAATTGATCCCCATCGTATCCTCAATCAGGGATGTATTTATCCTGAGCTATGAACCCGAATTTTAAAACCAGCACTTTAAACCAGAGCTTTATGCAAACAAATATAATAGAATCATATAAAAAATCTCAACTTGGGCAGCAGGCAAATGAAATATTACGCAGTTGTGTACATTGTGGTTTTTGCAATGCCACCTGTCCAACCTATCAGTTATTAGGCGATGAACTGGATGGACCCAGAGGGCGAATTTATTTAATTAAACAAGTCCTTGAGGGTAAGCAGCCCACTCAGAAAACAAAACAGCATCTGGATAACTGTCTAAACTGTTTGAATTGTGAAACGACCTGTCCCTCAGGCGTGCAATACCATCATTTGCTGGAAATTGGCCAAACTCTGGTTACCAATTCTCTGTTTAAAAAAGGTATTCAACTACCCTGGCGGAAGAAACTATTACGTCAACTAATTTTAAAAATTATGCCTTATCCTAAACGCTTTAATTTTTTCGTCAGTCTTGGCGTCTCTGTTAATGCTCTGCTGCCGGAAAATTTATCTAAATTATTACCCAGAGATCATCAGCAAACACTTTTTTTTGAAGCTCAGCAGCACTCTCGAAAAATGCTGCTTCTACAGGGCTGTGTGCATAATGCTATTAGTCCTGATATCCATCAAAAAACAGCTCAACTAGTGGATAAATTAGGCATCGAAGTGATTAATGAGCAAGCTCCTGCTTGTTGTGGCGCACTCACGCATCACCTGCAGGAAGAATCCAAAACTATCAGTTTTATAAAAAATAATATTGATTCCTGGTCAGATGCTATTGAGCAGGGTATTGAAGCGATTATCAGCAATGCCAGCGGCTGCGGCCTCATGGTGAAAGATTATCCACGCTTAGTTGCTAATTCTTTGGGAAAAGAATCTGTTTATTATGACAAAGCAGTAAAAATTGCAGCCATTACTCAGGATATTAGTCAGGTCTTGAGCAGTGAAGACTTATCTCCGCTGCATTTGGATTTAAACTATAAAAATATAGCCTATCACCCTCCCTGTAGTCTGCAGCATGGTCAGCATCTACCAGAAATTGTCGAACAAATACTCATATCGCTGGGAGCAAAACTATCGCCTATCCAGGATAAACATTTGTGTTGTGGTTCAGCGGGCAGCTATTCACTGTTAAATCCCAAAATTTCTGAGCAATTGAGAAATAATAAATTAGAACACCTGCAAAAGAATGGCACGGATGTTATCGCCACAGCAAACATTGGCTGTTTACACCACTTGCAAACAGAGTCTAAAATTCCAGTGAAGCATTGGCTGCAGCTGATTAATTAAATTTTAAGAAAATACTATAGAGCTATATAAAACTATCCAGAGTATGCTGATAATGCCAGCCAGACCAATACTCAGCCCGCTCATAGCACCGCAGATTCTGCACAACTCATAAGCCTTGCTTGTGCCGATAACATGGGCTGTGGTTCCCAGAGCAACACCCTGAGCAATGGGACTATTGATTTTAAATATTTTAAAAACCATGGGCGCAATAAAAGCTCCCAATAATCCAGTGATAATAATACTGACGATACTCAGGCCAATAATGCCATGCAAAATTTCAGAAGCTGAAATGCCAATAGGGGTTGTCACTGATTTTGGCATCAGAGAATGAATAAAAAGATCCGATAAGCCGAATAAATGACCCAGGACAAAGACTGAAAATAATGCGCTGAATGAACCCGCAAAAGTGCCGACAAAAATTGCCGCCTTATGCTGCATGAGATCTTCTCTATGTTCATAGAGAGGTACAGCCAGAATGACGGTAATCGGGCCTAAGAAGTTATGCACCAGATCGGCACCCTGTTTATAAGCTTCGTAGGGGATATTTAATCCCTGCAGCAGGATAATAATGAGCGCAATACTAAACAGCAGAGGGCTGATCCAGGTGAACTTTGAAATTCCCTGGAGCCACCAGAAAAATGAACCGCAAATCAGCGTCAGGAACAGTCCAAAAATAGGATTAGAAAGCAGTTCAATCATGTTCAACCCGCTTCACTAAAAAATCAACAATGAGCCCGGTGACAGCCATCACAAAAATTGTGGATAAAATGAGTGTCCCTATTATTGGTATGATTTGAGCTTCAATTAATCCATATGAGCTAATAATGCTGACGCCGGCAGGAATAA
>JAPVVU010000190.1 GCA_028571885.1 Gammaproteobacteria bacterium
GACTCTTTATCCGTTGATGACTCTTTAACCGTTGATGACTCTTTAACCGTTGATGACTCTTTAACCGTTGATGACTCTTTATCCGTAGATGAACTCTCAACAGAGCAGAAATATTCAAACGAGACTGAAGAAACAATATCACTAGAAAAAACGCAATCTGCATCTCAAACAACAAGTGCGCATGCAAAGATTGAAGATCCCGCAAAAGATTATCCTGATATAAAAAAACTGGAAACATCAGATGATGTTGACCCAGAAATAATGGAAATTTTTATAGAAGAAGCTCAAGAGGAAATCGAAAAAATATCCACTCTTTATCCACAATGGAAAACAGCAGTAGACAGTGTGGATGCATTAATTGAGATGCGTCGATCATTTCATACACTAAAAGGAAGTGGACGCCTGGTCGGTGCATATGAAATGGGTGAATTTTCATGGGCTTTTGAGAACATGATCAATCGAATTATCGATGAGACAATTACTGTTGGTGATTTACATTTCGCAATAGTAGAATCTGCTCTCGATATACTTCCTGAAATCATTAATGCATTCGAGCAACAAAGACTTTCAAATGTTGATTCATCACGAATTGCCGCTTATGCACACATCCTAAGCAAGGGTGAAATATTTGATATTAATCTCTTAAGTAAAGAGGCGGATGAAGAGTTAGAATTATTTGACACTGAATTGGCTGAAGAGGCTGAATTAGTTGAAGACTCTATCTCAGTTGAAGACTCTGAAGCAGCAAGTGAAGAAGATGAAGAGGGAATGGATCCCGTACTGTTAGAAATATTTACTAACGAAGCCTTAAGTCATATTAAAAATATTGAACAGTTTATAGAAAAAAGTCATTTATTAAATGATATCTGTTCGCCTGATGATGTCTTAATCAGGAGTTTGCATACTCTTCGTGGCAGTGCGCACATGGCAGAGATTCATTCCATAGGTAATGTCAGTGAAAAAATGGAAAAGACGGTTAAAGTTATTGCTGAGAAAGGGCAAAAACTGGATTCAGAACTTATCCATTTACTCGAAGAAATTTGTCAGTTTAGCTCAAATGTATTAAAAGAACTGAATGGGGCAAGCACTATTCCTGAAGAAAACCAGGTGCTTCAAAATAAAATTTCAGAAAAGTATGAACAGGTACTGCATCTTGAAAACTTATTGGATACCCTTGAAGTTAGTGAAGAAATCAATATCAGTGAAGAACGACTCACAGCTGATGAAGATAGTTTTGAATTAGTTGAGGACTCAGAACTGGTTGAAGACTCAGAATTGGTTGAAGACTCAGAACTGGTTGAAGACACCGAACTAGTTGAAGACTCCGAACTAGTTGAAGACTCCGAACTGGTTGAAGACTCTGAACTGGTTGAAGACTCTGAACTGGTTGAAGACTCTGAACTAGTTGAAGACTCTAATGAAAATCTTGTGGATGATAGCGATACAGGACATGATGAAAGTGCAATAACATTGGAAGAACAGCCAGAAGTTATTGAAGAAGAAATACAAAATGAATTTATAGACTCAGCAGCTGATGAATATGATGATGAATTACTAGAAATATTTGTTGAAGAAGCTGAAGAATTACTTGAATCCAGTGAACAGGCACTACAGACGTTAAAAGAAGATAGTAATGATGTACAAGCTTTGAATCGTTTGTTGAGAGATATGCATACTCTCAAAGGTGGCGCTAGAATGGCTGGCGTGACAGCAATCGGTGATTTAACTCATAGCTTTGAAAGTAAACTGGAACAATTTACTCAGGGTAATAAGGTTTTTTCTCATAGTCATATTGATCTACTGCTGCAGGTACACGATGTTCTCTCCTCAATGCTTGAGAACTTGAAAAATGGTAAAAAAATAGAAAGTAATTCTGAGATTATTACTCAACTTGATAATATAAGTGAGGAAGAATCAACAGATGCACAGACTGATATTGATAGCACAGAGCCTGAAATATCAGGTGTTGTTGATGTAGAAGAGCCCTTAAGTAGCAATGACTTCATAAGTGATAAGCTGAATATTGATGATTTATCTTTAGCCGAAGAACAGCCAATAACCCATGAGCAAACATCGCCTCAAAGTTCTTCAGATGAGAATGAGTCGTTGACTGATCTCTATGATGATGAGCTGATGGAAATCTTCCTTGAAGAAGCACAGGAACTCATGGAGTCCAGTGATACTGCACTTTCACATTTAAAGGATGAGCCAGATAATTCAGAACAATTAAATCAGTTATTAAGAGATCTACATACCATCAAGGGCGGAGCCCGAATGGCTGGGATTACACCAATAGGTGACCTGACCCATAGTCTTGAAACTCAGCTGGAACAAATCACCGATTTGAACCAGACACCCAGTCAGCAATTTTTCGAACTTCTGCACCAGGCTCATGATACTCTCAATGATATGCTGGATGATCTAAAAGCGGGTAAGCCCGTCAGATCGGCAGATAAACTTATTACTCAAGCTGAAGATATTAAGTCTGGTGGAATCAGCGATGCTAAAACGAAAAAACAAAAAAAGAAACAAAAACAAAAAAAGAAACATGCTGATATTGAAAGTGAAATAGCTACCATAGAAGTCGTTGAACAAGATGTCAGCCTTGATGTTGTTGGTGAACTTAAGGACAGTCCTGAACCTGAGGAAATTCATGAACTTGAAGACAGTCATGAACCTGAGAAAAGTCCTGAACTTGAAATTAGTCCTGAACCTGAGAAAAGTTCTGAACCTGAAATTAGTCCTGAGCCTGAAGAAAGACCTGTGGCACAGGCTGCTCCGGAGCCCATTGAATCAGAAACTCTTGAGCAAATAGAAAGCCCCGAAGCTACAATTCACGGCACTGAGCCTGAAGAAATTATTCCTGAACAAGTCAGCGCGGTTAATAAAAAAACAACGCCAGGTCAAACAGAACGAGTCAGAGTCAGTGCTGAAATTTTAGATGAGCTGGTCAATTATGCAGGTGAAGTGAGTATTTATCGCTCACGTCTGGATCAGGGCAGTAATGAGTTTCAGTTATCGCTGGATGAAATGAATACAACCATTCTTCGCCTCAGAGAACAATTACGCCGCTTTGAAATGGAAACAGAGGCCCAAATACAGTCACGCAGGGATCAGGCTGAATCTTTGGGTTATGAGCGTTATGAAGAATTTGATCCATTGGAGTTTGATCGCTTCTCCAATATGCAGCAGATTACTCGTGCCATGGCAGAAACTGTATCGGATTTGGACAGTCTTGAAAACACCATGAATAATCTGAACAGTGAAGCAGAGACACTTCTGATACAGCAGGGACGTGTTAACACTGATTTGCAGGAAGGCTTGATGCGAACCCGTATGATTCCTTTTAAGAGTCAGCTGACTCGTTTTCGTCGGATTATCCGACAAACATCCAAGGAACTGAAGAAGCAAGTTAACTTCGAACTTTATGGTGGTGAGCACGAAATCGACCGTCGCGTGTTAGAGAAAATGATGGCACCTTTGGAACATATGCTGCGTAATGCGGTTGCCCATGGTATTGAAACACCAGAAGAACGAGCAAAGGCGGGTAAAAATCCAGTAGGTAATATTAAACTGGTTATCGGTCGTGACGGTTCTGAAATTGATATTAAAGTAATTGATGATGGTGCCGGCGTTAATATTGAAGCGGTACGAAAAAAAGCAATTGAGCATGGAATTATGCTTGAAGATGCTAAGCTAAGCGAGCAGGATATTATTCAATTTATCCTTGAATCAGGTTTCAGTACGGCAGCAGAGGTAAGCCAGATTGCAGGTCGTGGTGTCGGCATGGATGTGGTCAATGCTGAAATTAAGCAGCTCAATGGTACACTCGAAATTGAATCTGAACAAGGTAATGGGTCTGTCTTTAAGGTGCTTATGCCGCTGACCATGTCGGTTAGTCGAGCCTTGATGGTTGAAGTGGGGGACGAGATCTTTGCAATTCCTCTGGTGGGTATTGAAAATATAATTCGCGAAACAAGTGATGTGCTTAAACGCTTAACTGCATCTAATGATACATTCTATCAATGGCATGATGAGCAATACCAGTTCATGCATCTTGGTACTGCATTAGGCATTAATAGCCCTATATTACCCGATGAGAAAAATAAGGCTCCTATTTTATTAGCACGTTCGGGTGAGCATCGCGTTGCCTTATTCGTTGATGGGCTTTTGGGTAGTCGGGAAATTGTTGTTAAATCAGTCGGCCCACAATTGAGTACAGTGAAAGGTGTTACTGGAGCAACGATTCTGGGTGATGGAAAAATATCTTTGATTTTAGATTTAGGTGTTCTGGCACGTGAAGGCGCAATGATGAAGCTTGCCTCAGAACAAGAAGAGAAAGTCGAAGTCACTGAAACTGTTGCCCCAACTATTATGGTTGTAGATGACTCAATTACAGTAAGAAAAGTAACCCAGCGTTTACTGCAGCGTTATGACTATCAGGTTATCACAGCTAAAGACGGCGTAGATGCTATCGCAACGTTGCACGAAACAATACCTGATGTGATGCTGCTTGATGTTGAAATGCCGCGTATGGATGGTTTTGAATTAGCAACACATATGCGAGATGATGATAAATTTAAAAATATCCCCATTATTATGATCACCTCAAGAACAGGTGATAAGCATAGAGACAGAGCGATGAAAATCGGGGTTAATGAATATATGGGTAAGCCATACCAGGAACATGATCTTATTAGTAATATCAAAAAGCTGACTAAAGCTTAATTTGACTCGTCTAATCTGAAATATAATATTAGATGCAAAAACTTAAAGGTATTAATCTCGTTATAGCATCTGGATCTGAAACGGTTCAGAACTGCCTGCAGGAGGCATTTGCAAAACAGGGTGCTGAAGTTGTACTTTGTGGTTTTCTGGATCTCAACTTTGTCGATCAACTAGAACATAATGTTGCGGCTGATGTTATTCTAATCGATATGGATGACAGCTATGAAGAGGATGATGATGCGCTTGATCGATTGCTGGAGAAAAATGATTTACCTATTCTTTTTCATGACAATGATTTTGATGAGCTTAATGACTCCGGGAAAGGTGAATGTTTTTCAATTTCTGCAGTTGAAAAACTGGCAGCTAAACTTGCAGAATTAGTCGATAGCAGCGAGATTAAAGACGAAACAAATGATAAAGAAATCATTGGTGATATACAGACAGAAGATGAGAGCAATACAGATAAAACGCTTGAAACTGATCGTCAAACAAAACGCAATTTAACTGAACTGGAGTTACACGCCGCTGGCTTATCTGTTGCTGATACTGTTTTTTCAGAAGCCGAAGACCCTTCAGCAAGAGAAGCAGGCTTAGTCGATAAAGCGCTTTTATCGAATGCTGAACCTCCTGCCAATAAAGACTCCTCAGATGAGGCAAGTTTAACTGAAGATTATGCATCTAATACTCTAGTTAATATCTGGGTTTTAGGTGCCTCAATTGGTGGTCCGGAAGCCGTCAAACGATTTTTGGCAAGAATTCCAGGGGAATTACCCGTCGCGTTTGTGCTCGCTCAACATCTTGGCGATGGTTTTGTTTCGTTGCTGGCTAACCAGTTGGATAGAATCACTAGTTTTAAGGTTAAGGAAGGAACTCATGGGGATAGCCTGAGACATGGTGAAGTTGTGGTCGTGCCAGTTAATAATCGTATGAGTCTTGATGACAAGGGACACATAAAATTTGTTGAAGGTGACTGGAAAGGGCATTATAAACCATCAATTGACTGTGTCATTGATGATGTGACCAGCAGTTTTAAAAAGCAGGCAGGCGTTATAATTTTCAGTGGTATGGGGGCTGATGGTGTATTAGCCTGTCAGCAGTTTGCAGAAAAATATAATGGCAACATATGGGCTCAGAGTACAGGTACCTGCGTGATCAGCAGTATGCCGGACTCAGTTCGTAAGGCAAATTTAGTGAGTTATTCAGGTTCACCTGAGGCACTGGCACTCAAAATTGCCGTACATTATATGGGCAAGGAATCTTATATTGTTTAGGACTTTAGGAAATTTATTTCCTTAAAAGTCATTATCCCAGTGATTAGGACTTTAGGAAATTTATTTCCTTAAAAGTCATTATCCCAGTGACTAAATAACTGTTCCTCCAAAAGTAGGCCCCATGAGGGGAAACAGTGAACAATGAGCATTAGAACCTGGCGTTTATTATTGGGCGATTTGACGCAGTCCGAGCACAATAA
>JAPVVU010000191.1 GCA_028571885.1 Gammaproteobacteria bacterium
CGCCTGGAGGGATATGCTGAGAAGTCACTTGAGACCCGTTTTGTGACGTCTTTTGTGACCTGTTTTGTGAAGAGCTGAGTGAATTCAACGCCTTTTCTCTATCACTTAGCTGAGACGCTGATTTTCCCTGTGCAGAATTATTTTCTCCCAGATCATCTAATATCACCGGCTTGTAGTTGTCAGAAGTGCTGTCGCTATTGTATTGCTCATTAGCCACTCGGCTGCGCTCAACAGAATTAAGTAAATCACCCAGACGAATTTCCTGAATCAAAGAATTTTTGCTGCTGAGATAGTTAATCGCATAAATCACTTTATCCTGTTCCACCTGCATAAGAGTAATTGATTTTACCGTTGCCAGATTTCGCAAATAATCATCCAGAGACTGAAAATCCTTAAAGCCTCCAACGTTATTTATTTGTACTAATACCCCTGCCCCCTTCTCTTCTCTCAGCACCTGAGTAAATTGACGGGATAATTTATTCGCCAGTTCATCAATACCAGCAGCCAGCGCTCGCTCAAGTTTTTCATCCCGTATTTCCCAGGACTGTACCTCGCCCAGCAATAATAAATTCCATTGACTCACCCATAAACCACTGGGTTCTTTAAAAAGCCTTGAGGTGAGCGTTGACTGTGCCTGATAACGTCTTGAAGCTAATAAAATGGCATCGTTAAAATTACCCCAGATATCAGTTGCCGAGACACTGGACTGATCCTGCAAGTCCAGAAAAGGAAAGATAAGTGGAATACCGCGTTGCTCTGCCTGCTGCTTAAAAATCTCATAGATTTCAGGTTTATCATACTGGCTCTGCAGATAGCGTTTGCCCTGAGTTTCCTGAGAAAACCAGATTAAAGTCTCAGGTCTGATTTTGCCCCAGACAGGTATTTGTGCTTCTTTTAATAAGGCATTAATCGTTTTGGCGTTAAAGCGAACCCAGAACCACTTTTCTTTTTTTTCCTGCTGTTCACTTTGCCCGGAAGACTCAATATTTTCATCTGCAGGCACCCGTCTGTAATCGTAGCGAAATTGAGAAATTGCCCCTTCGGCTTTTTTCACCATAGTGCTATAGGCTGGTGAGGCGGTCACATCTGAACGACCTGAAACTTTAATCAAAACACGGGTAAACGCTTCAGTGATGAGTTGATTTTCTCCCTGCTCTTTGCCATCCTTTTTGGAATCAGCTTTAATAGTGGCCTCATAAAGCTTACTGACACTGGCTGCAAAACCAGACTGAGCAAGTAACAGACTCGTAAAAAAAATCAAAACCAAATTGCGAATAAAGTAAAAACAGCTGGTTTGCTTACATTTCAAAGCGTAGTTCCCTTGTTAATTTCCCTGCGAGCCCGATAGGGTACCAAAAAACGTCTCGTTAGTATAATCCTGACTGGAAACGACAACAACTATCCTGTTAACTATTTGCCAACAGCTATCAGCTAAAAAACTTGCAACTGCATCAACATCTCGCCACAAGACTGACAGGTTTCTGGATTCTGTAATTACATTTGCAGTATAATGGCTGTTTTAAATTTTCCCCTCTTAAATATTTGGAGCAGCCAGGTGAGCAAGCAATCTCTCAGTTATCGTGATGCAGGTGTAGATATAGACGCGGGTAACTCGCTTATCGAGCGTATAAAACCCTATACTAAAGCAACACAACGACCTGGCGTACTTGGCGGCCTTGGCGGCTTTGGTGCCCTGTTTGAATTACCCCTGGATCGTTATAAAAATCCTGTTTTGGTCTCAGGTACAGATGGCGTCGGCACAAAATTAAAACTAGCGCTTATGATCGGTAAACATGACACTATCGGTATTGATCTGGTTGCAATGTGTTCCAATGATCTGATCGTTGCTGGTGCCGAACCACTGTTCTTTCTCGATTATTACGCAACAGGTAAACTGGATATTGACACAGCCACTAATGTTATCAAAGGGATCAGCGAAGGCTGTATACAGTCCGGCTGTGCACTCACTGGCGGTGAAACAGCTGAAATGCCAGGCATGTACGAAGGTGAAGATTATGATTTGGCCGGCTTTTGCGTCGGCATCGTTGAAAAAGACCAGATTATTGATGGTTCCAGGGTCAAAGAAGGTGACATCCTGCTGGGTCTTGCTTCCAGCGGCCCGCATTCCAATGGCTACTCACTCATTCGTAAAGTGATTGAGGTTTCTGGTGCTGATCTGGACAGTGACTTTGATGGTGACACCTTAGGCAATCGTCTTTTAGAACCGACTCGTATCTATGTCAAACCATTGCTGGCCTTAGCAAAAGAAGTTGAAATTCATTCTCTCTGCCACATCACTGGCGGCGGTTTGCTGGAAAATCTGCCCCGAGTAATGCCTGCGAATACCACAGCAAAGATTGATGCAAAAAGCTGGACAAGACCACAGATCTTTGACTGGCTGCAAGAACAGGGCAATATTGAAGACACTGAAATGTACCGTACTTTTAACTGCGGCATTGGTATGGTGGTGGTGGTTTCACCAGAAAATCAGCAAAAGACCATTGATTTTCTCCAGCAGCAGGGTGAAACCGTATTCACATTAGGCACGATTGAAGCCAGCGCTGATGAAACACCCAGTGTCCTCATTATTGAATAAAGAGTGTGTAATTAAGAATACTGAGCAAATAAACTTTTGAAACACTCTTCTGACGTGAAAAATACAGATAAACCGCTACCGATTGTTGTTCTTATCTCAGGCGGCGGCAGCAACCTGCAAACTATTATCGATCGTATCGCTGATAATACCATCAATGCCGAAATTTGCGCTGTCATTAGTAATAAGCCTGATGCTTATGGTATTAAACGCGCTCAAAAAGCAAACATCCCTACTGAAATCATCGATCATAGCCAGTATGACAGTCGAGAAAGTTTTGATGCAGAGCTCACCCGACGTATCGAAAAATATCAGCCTGAGCTTATTGTTCTGGCTGGCTTTATGCGTATTTTAAGCGATGACTTTGTTAATCATTTTTATGGCAAAATGATCAACATCCACCCTTCTTTGCTGCCCAAATACCGTGGACTCCACACACATAAGCGTGCTTTGGACGCCGGCGATAGCGAACACGGCCTCAGTATTCACTATGTCAGTGCAAAATTAGATGGTGGTCCCGTTATTTTACAAAAAACAGTCCCTGTTCTGGAAAATGATACGGAAAGCAGCCTGGCAGAAAGAGTATTAGCTCAGGAACACATCGCCTATCCTCAGGTTATTCAATGGTTTTCCCAGGGCCGTTTGCAATTAATTGACAATCAGGTTATTTTGGACAAATAAACTCACACTAATCAGTATAAAGCAGAATAAAAAACAATAAATTTGCTTAAAATCATGGCACCACAACAATCTCATTCACTCATTTCTAAAACATTTGCCTGCTGCGCTTTGTCATTCATGCTGTTGCTTATGTGCATGGCAACAGGCAGGCAGACTCTTGCGGCAAGTGAAGCCATTACGCCTAAAGCCCCGCCGCAACTCAAACCCTTTGTGGCTACTTATATGATCACTGCCATGGGACTCGAGGGCATCAACGTCACCAATTCCCTCAGTATCCATGCAAATGTTAAAAACGAAAATAGTAACCCAGGCCGTACAACACAGGCATACCATTTTAAATCCTATTCAATGCCAATTGGCCTGCTGGCGTTCAAAAAAGATGAAACTCGTGATGAGCAAAGTGAAGGAATAATACTGGATGGCAAGATTCAGCCTCTTAATTACAGCTATCTTCAAATTCGAAATAATAAAACTCGCCGGCAAGTGGAACTGAGTTTTGACTGGGCTCAAAAGGAAGTCACCAATCATCACAAACATAAGAACAGCAAATGGCGTATGCCCATTCCCCAGCAAACAGTTGATAAGCTCTCTTATCAGCTTTCTCTGATGCTGAAACTGGCCGGCAAACCAGAAAATCATTTTAGTTTCCATATTGCCGATGGTGGCAAAATAAAAGAATATAATTTTGAAATTATGGGAGAAGAGCGAGTCTATACTTCACTGGGTAGTTATAAGGCGACAAAAATTCAGCACAAACGTTATAAAAAAGAAAAAACAATTACCCTCTGGTGTGCGCCTGAACTTAATTTCTTACCGGTAAAAATTATTCAGGAAGAAAAAGGTAAACCAACATTTATATCAACATTAACTTCTTATCAGGAAGGTATGAGCAGAAATTAAGAATAGGCATCTGATGATACTAAAAGCCACGACGTTTAAGTTCCAGACGTCGCAACTATATTCTTGGCGTCACAACTATGTCCTTGGAGTCACAATTAAGTTCTTGGAGTCACAACGCCGGTTTGTCCCTGATATTTTCCCTGACGATCTTTATAGGAAATATCACATACCTCATCAGATTCAAAAAACAGCATCTGGGCAACACCTTCATTGGCATAAATTTTTGCCGGTAATGGTGTGGTATTAGAAAATTCCAGCGTCACATGACCTTCCCACTCGGGTTCCAGAGGCGTGACATTGACAATAATACCGCAACGGGCATAAGTTGATTTGCCCAGACAGATAGTGAGTACTTTTCTTGGAATACGAAAATACTCTACCGTTCTTGCCAGAGCAAAGGAATTAGGCGGGATAATGCACACATCCGATTCAACATCCACAAAACTATTATCATCAAAATCTTTCGGATCAACAATTGCTGAGTTTATATTGGTAAAGATCTTGAATTCTCTTGAGCAGCGGACATCATAACCGTAACTCGAAGTGCCGTAGGAGACAATTCTCTCACCATTGGATTGTTTCACCTGATTATACTCAAAGGGTTCAATCATCCCCTCATTCTCTGCCATGGAACGGATCCAGTGATCGGACTTAATACTCATAATAATATGCTCATAATAGTATGATTACTCGTGTTGTAGCTATTTTGGTGCACATTATCCATGTGATGGCACAGAAAAACAAGTCAAGTGTTTGCCTGATTGGCTGAGCAACTTCAACTAAGTGCTAAATCTATTTGTTTTCACTATGGCGAATATCCTGTCCTTTAACCAGATAAATCAGATATTCACAGAGATTGCTGGCGTGATCGCCCACTCTTTCCAAAGCACGAATCGCCCATAAAACATCCAGAGAACGATTGATTGAACGGGGGTCTTCCATCATATAGGTAATATGCTGACGCGTGATGGCTTCGTATTCAAAATTAACATTGTCATCTTCTTTTATAACCTTAAGCGCTAATTTTTCATCCCCACGGGCAAAGGCGTCTAAAGCATCATGGAACATACTCTGTACATGCTGCGCTAATTGATAGACTTCATGATAATTATTTTTTGGACGAGAGTGCTCGGCCAACTGAGCAGCAAATCGGGCCAGATGCTCTGCCTGATCACCGGCACGCTCAATATCACTGACAGCCTTAATTACCGTGACAATTAAGCGTAAATCACCCGCAGCCGGTTGACGACGAGCAAGACATTGAGCACATTCTTCATCAATGAGTTTTTCCAGCGCATTTACCTGACTGCCCTCTTTGTAAACCTCATTCGCCAGCTTAGTATCACCTTTAATTAAAGCCATAGATGCTTTTTCAAGCTGTTGTTCCACCAGACCACCCATAGTCAACAGGTGATTTTTAATCTCTTCGAGTTCATCATTGTATCGCTGTGAAATATGTTTACCTGTTCTAGGCTTATCCATTAATTGTCCCTGCTCTTTTCTTGATTAGTTTAACCGTATCGACCCGTAATATAATCTTCAGTTTGCTTCTCTCCCGGATTGGTAAAAATAGTATTGGTATCAGAAAATTCAACCATATCACCCATATCTATAAAAGCAGTATAATCTGAAACCCGACCCGCCTGCTGCATGTTGTGAGTTACAATAACAATGGTATAAGTTTCCTTTAGCTCATAAATCAACTCTTCAATTTTTAAAGTTGAAATGGGATCAAGTGCTGAAGCAGGTTCATCCAATAAAAGAATTTCCGGCTCAATCGCAATTGCTCTGGCAATCACCAGGCGCTGCTGCTGACCGCCTGACATCCCCAGCGCATTTTCATGCAGCCTGTCTTTTACTTCATCCCACAAGGCTGCACTTCGCAGTGATTTTTCAACGACTTCATCCAGTATGAGTCGATTTTTTATTCCCTGTAATCTTAATCCATAAGCAACATTTTCATAAATATTTTTTGGGAAAGGATTGGGTTGCTGGAACACCATACCAACCTTACGCC
>JAPVVU010000192.1 GCA_028571885.1 Gammaproteobacteria bacterium
GCTTATGCTGAAACCCCGGCACCCGGTGCTGTCTTTTTAGGAGCAATTTCTGCTCGAATGGGACTTTATACCATTATTGTTGTTTTGATCCAGTTAATTGGTTTGAGCAATCTGGAAAAAATCCATATTCCATTTACTTTCTGGAACTTGCAAATTGTTCTCGCCTGGGTGGGCGCATTAACCACTATTATTCCAACCTATATTGCACTGAAACAAAATGATGCCCGACATCTATTAGCATGGCATGGTGTTGGTCAGGGCGGTTATATGTTACTGGGTCTTATGGTGGCCAATAATCTGGGCAGTGCGGGTGGTTTGTTACATGTGTTTAATTATGCAACCTATCAGGCAGCTCTTTTCATGACCATTGGTGCTGTGATATACCGCACGGGCACTTCTAATTTTGATAAGCTGGGTGGTTTAGTCACTCAAATGCCGCTGACCTTTATGGTGATGGTTTTCAGTATCATTGGTCTTGCAGGTCTTCCTCCTATGAACGGCTTTGTGTCTAAGTGGATGGTCTATCGGTCCTTACTACTTGAAGGTGAACCTCTATTATTTGTAGCCGCAGTGATTGGTACTTTGGGTACAATTCTGTCGGTTTACAAACTGGTTCACAACACTTTTCTTGGTCAGCTTCGAGTTGAGCATCAGGAAGTTCGAGAAGCACCCTTGAGTATGTTGATTCCAATGCTTATTTTAGCGGCCATTATGTTTATCACAGGCATGATGCCGGGACTGGTTCTGGACTGGGTGGCATCGGCTCAGGTTGCTATGGGTCTGGCTCCGGTTTCTTATAATCTGGGCGGTATTATATTGGCCAGTGGTGGACTGGATATGATCTGGATTACACTGATTCTATTTTATGGTTTGGGTGTTGGTGCTGTTATCTTTTATCTATTTGGCGGTCGTGCCAAGCGTGTTCATCAGTACGATAATTATGCAGGCGGGCATTTTTTGACTTCTAAGGTTCAATATCATTATAGTCACAATTTTTATGCAGGACTGATGCATTTAATTGGCGGCTGGTATCGGGATAGTTTTAAAAAATTAGAGCAGGCAATTGTATTACTGGTGAGTCTCTTATCGCAGGTATCCGAAAATATATATCGCTCAAGTCAGCCAGCATTATTGATGGCCATTGTCGTGGTTCTGGTTTTATGGTTTGTTATATCAGGTGATTCTACCCTTTTTTCATCTGGAACATCTGAAGTTATTGCTCTGAGTCAGGAGGGATTAATCAAATGACCTCTATTACCAGTATAACAGAAATCTTAGCTGAGCTTCTGTTGATGCCGATGATCGCATTTATTTGCGGCCTTGTTATGGTGTTAATGTATCGTAAAATTGCTGCCCGGCTGCAGCGACGCATTGGCCCCCCATTTTTCCAGCCTGTTTATGATATTGTCAAACTGTATAGCAAAGACACCCAGATTTCACATGGTTTGATTCACGATATTGGTATTGTTGTTGCCGTAGGCGGCTATGTTGCTGCAGTCATTTTATTGCCCATTCCGGGTATGGATGGTATCGCTGATAAAGGTGGCATCATTACCTTATCTTATTTTCTTATGATTCCGTCTTTGGGCATGGCATTAGGGGTTGGACAATGCGCTAATCCCAATGGTTCGATTGGGATTTCCCGTGCTCTGACTGCCATGCTGGCTTATGATATTCCCTTTATTATTGTTGTCTTTGGTGTGGCAACCCATTATCAAAGTACTTCATTAGTCGGCATGATCGAATATCAACAGGCCCATCAATGGGGTATTTTTGAAATGCCCTTATTAGCAGCGGCAGGTTTATTTACCTTACAGGGTATGATGGGAAAACATCCCTTTGAAATCTATGTTGCACCAGCTGAAATCGCAACCGGTCCTATGGTGGAAATGAGTGGTAAGTTCATGGGGGGATTGTTTGTGATGCAGTCCTTCCAGTTTTATGTGGCCAGTGTTTTATACGTCTCATTGTTTTTGGGTGGTGGCAGCAGCTGGTTTGACTTTTTATTGAAAATCTTTTTTGTGGTTGAAATTCCGATGAGTATTTCATTTTTGTTCCCACGTTATCGTACAGAGGATATGGTGCGCATCATGTGGAAGTGGCCAGTGATGGCGGCACTAATTGGTATTGCTTTTGTGATATAGGGCGGTTGATAAGTTTGTATGTTAGTAAGTTTACAAACATACAAACTTAAAAACATACAAACTTAAAAACATATAAACATGGCATTAAAATGAATAAACTTGAAAATATTCCTGTTCAGGCAAAATCAGATAAAAAACGCACCAATCCTCTGGCAAGGGTGTTTGATGAGTTAATTCAATTTTGTCAGTCTCGTTCAATGTTTATGCTGCACTATTGTACAGGCTGTGGCGCAATCGAATTACCACCGGCAATGACTTCTCGTTTTGATATGGAACGACTGGGTATTCAACCCATGGTGACGCCTCGTCAGGCTGATATTTTACTGGTTACGGGTTATGTTTCGGTGAAAACACTGAAGCGGGTTCTCCTGACTTATGAGCAAATGCAGTCGCCTAAATATGTGATAGGTATATGTTCCTGTACGGTTAATGGCGGCATGTACTGGCAAAGCTATGCCACCGCTAAAGTTTTAAATGAATATATGCCTGTGGATGTTTATATCGCAGGTTGCATGCCAAGACCTGAAGCGGTAATTGCTGGTTTAAGACGGTTAATGTCGAATATTGAGAACGGTAAAGGCGATGCCTGGAAAGATTACTACAAACGTTATGATTATTATTTAGGTAATCAGCAGCACCTGTTTGGCGATGACTGGCAGACACCTGTAGATGTGATTGGTGAGGCTAAGTTTTATGGCCTGGAAGGTGAAGAAACTTATGGTGAGCATACTAAAATTCTAGAGCAGCATCAGGAGCCTTTGGAAGCTCAGGTGATGAGGGTTAAATTATAGGGTGCGTTACACCCCGTACCTTGGAACTCTATTTATCTTTCTGGGGACGCCGCAAGTACGTCCATGTAGGCTTCAATGCGACATCCATGTCGCAAAGACCCCTGAAAGATAAATAGAATTCCAAGATACTCATAGTTAAGTGTTTCTCTGGTTAGGTAGAAAAGCCTTAAAAGAAAAAATTAACACTGATTCAATACAAATTATATTAAGTGCTAAGAGATAAACGACCATGAATTGCGATGAAATTAATATCTGGCTGGATACCTTACTAGAAGAAATTAATGAAATAAAAGTCACCCGAAAAAGTGAACGGCGCGTGCGCGTTGATGTAGATGCCAGCTCATTACCTGCGTTACTGGAGTTGCTTAAGGGTAAGGCTTCTTATGTTCATCTTTCTGCAATCAGCTGTGTTGACTGGCCTGACGATGAAGAGTTTGAACTGGTATATCACTGCTGGTCGTATGAAGCAAAATCGCTCTTATCAGCCCATACTCGTATACCTCGAAACACTTGTGAAGAGTTTGCTCATTACGTCTCGATTTATGATATCTATAAACCCGCGGGGTTTTTTGAGCGTGATATTTACGAGATGTATGGCATCTATTTTGAAAGTAGTCCTTTTATGGAAAAATTTATTCTCACTGAATGGAATGGGCCACCACCAATGCGTAAGGATTTTGATGCTGAAGCTTATGTCAACGAGACATTCAACTGGGCGGAATATAATCCTGACTGGCTGCAGGAGATTACAGAAGAAGGCGGAGGGATTGAAATCAGACCTGAGGATGTCCGTCTATGAGACCGGAAAATTATCAGGCAGTCAGTCTGCCATCCAGTAATGAATATGAGATTTTTATCGGACCTAATCATCCAGGTATTGAAGGTAATTATGCCTTTAAACTGAGGCTTGATGGTGATGTAGTGATTTCAGGTAAAGCAGATGCCGGTTATTTGCATCGTGGTTTTGAAAAGCTAATGGAAGGACGTCTGTGGATACAAAATCTGGCTATAGTGCCTAGAATTTGTGTGCCTGATCCGGTACCGATGGAAGTGGTTTATTCTTTATCCGTTGAAGCCATCAGTGATATGGAAGTACCTGAACGTGGACAATGGATTAGAGTTATGCAATTAGAATTGTCTCGTGTTGCTGCACACTTATTTACTTTTGGTGGTCATGCGGCAACCACAGGTATGTATACA
Organism: Gammaproteobacteria bacterium; assembly: GCA_028571885.1. Classification (GTDB taxonomy): domain Bacteria; phylum Pseudomonadota; class Gammaproteobacteria; order GRL18; family GRL18; genus GRL18. Next base: position 4,136 of record JAPVVU010000192.1, read on the forward strand.
CCGATGTTTTGGGGGGTGGCGGATAGAGATCTGGCTCTTGATCTGTTTGAAGAGTTAACCGGCGGGCGTGTTTATCATATTTATAATATCCCTGGTGGTGTTCGACGAGATATCCCGGCAGGCTTTTTAGATCGCCTGGAAAATTACCTGGATTATTTAGAGTCCCGACAAAATGATTATGACAATTTATTATTTACTAATCAGATCTTTGTTAAACGTGCCCGTGGTATTGGCGTGATAAATAAAGAACAGGCTCTGGAATGGGGTGTAACGGGACCCAATCTTCGTGCCTGCGGTCTGGCATTTGATGTACGCCGGGATGATCCATATTTAATTTATGATAAATTAGATTTTGATATTCCTATTATTGATGAGGGTGATGCACTGGCTCGAATTTTAGTCAGACGTGATGAACTGTTTCAAAGTGTGCGTATTCTCAGACAAATCATTAAACACCTGCCTTCAGTAAAAGGGCCTGTTCGCTCACCCATTCCCAATCCTTTAGCCTGGAATGTCCCCGCAGGTGAGAGTTATAGCCGGGTTGAATCATCCAAGGGTGAACTGGCGTATTATACCGTTTCAGATGGCGGCCCCAAACCTTATCGAGTTCATGTGCGTGGACCATCCTCAATGCATGCGGTACAGGTATTGGAAAATTTAGCCGTTGGTGCTCGAATTGAAGATGTGGCGCAAATTATGTTTTCCTTGGATGCCTGTCCTCCAGAGGTTGATAGATAATGAAAAATATTAAATATAAAGATATCGGCAGCATCTTAAATCCATTAAAAAGTTTACAATTTTATGCGCGAAAGCCAATTACCGAAGATCTGGAGCCCAGACCTGCCGCTGAAATTTATCGTGGTTTTCATCTTAATGATATGGAAAAGTGCATAGGCTGCAGTACCTGTCAGAAGATCTGTGATAATGCCGCCATTACCATGGTGAAAGTACCACATTTAAAAAATGATCCCGTTAATGGTATTCGTAATCTTCGTCCTGCCATTGATTACGGTCGCTGCTGCTGGTGTGCTCTGTGTGTGGATATTTGTCCAACAGGTGCGATTGAATTATCCAGAGAGTATGTGCATACCTGTGATGGCGATGAACTCGACAGCTATTTTATTCTGCCTCAGGAAAAAGGCATTCATGGTACGGTTGAAGAAAAGGGCTGGACTAAAACTGAGACTAATGATCTGCTTGACCGAACACGAATTGATATGGGAGAAATGTCTCCTGATGAGCGGGTTGATAACTTTGCTGAAATTGTTGATGGTTATACCGCAGAACAAGCTGTTTTAGAAGCCTCTCGCTGTGTGCAATGCGGCATGTGTCATGACTCCTGTCCGACTCATATGCATGCACCGGAATATATTCGTGCGATTTGGAAAGGGAATGTTGAAGAAGCGGTTGAATGGATGTATGAAAGCAATCCATTTTCTCATGTCTGTGGACGAGTCTGTACTCATCGCTGTGAAACTGCCTGTTCTTTGAATCAGACAGGACTGCCCGGCGGCAGTGAACCCATCGCTATTCGCTGGCTTAAACGCTATGCCATGGATGCTGTCCCACATGAACGCATTAAAGAAATTGCGGCAAAGAAAAAATCAAAGACTAAAACAGGAAAAAAAATAGCCATTATTGGTGCCGGCCCGGCGGGTCTGACGACCGCTTTTGATCTGGTTAAGTTGGGCCATGATGTGCAGGTGTATGAAGCAATGCCTAAAGGTGGTGGTATGACACGTTATGGTATTCCTTATTACCGCCTGACTGATGATTCACTGGAACGTGATATTGACGTGATTCAATCTATGGGTGTGAAAATTCAATATAATACTCGTATAGGAGAAAGCACAGCTGATCAAATGAGCATGACCAAGCTTCAATCAGATTTTGATGCTGTTGTTCTGGCAATTGGTTTGCAGGCAGGACGTTCCACCCGAATTCCCGGTTCTGAGCATAAAAATACCCGTAGTGCTGTCGACTTGCTAAGACTTATCGGTAATGATCTGGA
>JAPVVU010000193.1 GCA_028571885.1 Gammaproteobacteria bacterium
GGGCAGACCTATGTGTCTGCTCGTCTTTTCAGATCAATAAAAGGGCGAACACATAGGTCTGCCCCTACAGATACTTTTTGTCTTTACGGTTTTGTTGGCCTTTTTCTGTCGCAGGAAAGCGTTTTTCATTAATACTCATTTTTTCTCTTGTGGCTGCAACCAGGTCAACATTCAGCTGTTCTGAAATTCTTAGCAGATAAATAAAAATATCAGCCATTTCATGGCTAATGTCTTTTAATTTTTCTCCATTTACTTCTTTACTTTGCTCTGGAGTGAGCCATTGGAAATGTTCAATGAGTTCAGCTGCTTCAGCGATGAGAGCCATAGAAAGGTTTTTTGGGGTATGAAATTGTTCCCAGTCACGTTCAATAGCAAATTTTTTAAGATCGTTTGAAATTTTTTCAATTGTATCAGGCATGCTTATTAATCTTTAAATGCTTTTTAAAACAACACACTAGCGAGTTGTTTCAGAATGTTAATTAATTGTTGATGGAGTGAGTCTACCGACCTATATCCATTTTGGAGTAGGTTTTTAAGGTTAAAAAACATGGTATGTTTATTAGATAAAAAAAACAACCGTACAAATATCAAGCCTTCTACGGGTGTTGTACAACAAAAAGAGTTGTTACGAAATTATTCATAATAAGTTTTGAGGATAGGACGAGGTTTATAAATGCAAGTTAAAGATACAATGTGCACTGATGTTAAAACATGCAAGGCAGATACACCTATAAAAGATATAGCGACGATTATGTGTTTCAATAAGATCAGTGGAATGCCAGTAGTTGATGATGATAATAATGTGGTTGGTATTATTTCTGAAAAAGACATTCTTTGCAGTATGTTCCCTGATATGAAAGACCTGGTAGAATCGGGTGCTAAAGCTGATTTTGAAGAAATGGAAAAAGATTACGGCAGTGTTTTAGGTAAAACCGTTGATGATCTTATGACTAGAGTCGTTGCCAGCGTTTCACCTGATATGCCTATTTTACGCGCCGCATCAATGATGTGGCTGCGCAAAATTCGTCGTATTCCTGTGACAGAAAACAATAAGCTTGTGGGTATTCTAAGCATGGGTGATGTTCATAAAGCTGTGTTTCAAGAGAGTTTATTAGTTAATAAGTCTTAAATTATTTCTTAGCAATAGCGTTTAACCATTTCCTGCTATATGTGATAGAATATTGCGGTTTGAAAAAGTATGAATTACTAAAATGAGTAATTCATACTCTTATTATATTTAATCTTTTGTACTTATAAATTTGTACTTGTAAATAGATGGTTAAAAAATAGAATGCCGGTAGAACAGATAAAGAAAGATAAATACGTTGAGCTCACTTATGCGATTTTGAATGCAAAAGGTGAAATAAAAGAACGTGTTGATATACCTGTAAAATATATCCATGGCCGTGACAGCGGTTTATTCCCAAAAATTGAAACAGCCCTGGAAGGGCATTCAAGTGGAGATCGCGTTGAAGTTTCCTTGTCTCAACTGGAGGGTTTTGGCCCGAGCGACCCTGCTTTAATTTTTACGGATGATCTGACCAATGTACCACCGCAGTTTCATCAGGTGGGTGCCGAAGTTGAGATGCAAAATGATCGTGGTGAAGCCAAGAAGTTTACTGTAACCAATATTGAAAATGGTAAATTGACCGTTGACGGTAACCATCCATTGGCAGGGCAGACTATAAAGTTTGTTGTGACAGTCGGTGTTGTTCGTGATGCCACCAAAGAAGAACTTAAGTCTGGAGTAACGCAAAACTTTACTGCAGGCGATGCGGGTACGATCCATTAAGAGAAAGTCATTAAGAGCAAGTTATGGCGACAAAATCAAATATCAAAATTAAAGATTTCTCAGAAACGGATGTATGGACGGTCCAGCAGACGCTTGATGAGCGTTGGGGGAAGGGTAAAACTGAAGCTCAGTTAGCCGATGTAGAAATTAGACTTCGCCCCGGAGACAGAGAGCTTTCTACGTGTCCAGCTCTTTTTTGGGAATATGAGAACAGCAACTTTGTTATTTTTAAAATAGGACGCTCTACTTATAAAACACAGTTTTACTATAAAGGGCGTGATCAATATGGTACAGAAGTGCCTTCATTTGATAATATTCTTGATTGCGTTGTTACTGTATTGCAGGTTCACTCTGATCTGGAAAGAGAGAAAGCCCAGAAAAACGAATAATATTTAATGACATTTTGATTCAATTTCTTTTGCTCTTTTTTTAGATAAGAAGAGTTAATAAAAGAGTCTTGAAACAAGCTGTCTTCTGAATTCAATTAATCTAATTTAATAACTTTTTAAAAACTATGGAGTTAAAATGACTAAGAAGAACGCATTTTACGCACAGTCCGGTGGTGTTACTGCAGTAATCAACGCCTCTGCATGTGGTGTTATTCAAACAGCACGTAAGCACAGTGATAAAATTGGTACCGTATATGCTGGCCGTAACGGTATTATTGGCGCGCTAACAGAAGATCTAATTGATACTAATCTTGAATCTGAAGAAGATATTGCAGCATTGCTTCATACACCTTCTGGTGGTTTTGGTTCTTGCCGTTTTAAATTAAAAAGTCTTGAAAAGAACAAGCGGGAATATGAGCGTCTAATCGAAGTTTTTAAAGCTCACGATATCGGTTATTTCTTCTACAATGGTGGTGGTGATTCTGCAGATACTTGTCATAAAGTTTCTCAGTTATCTGAAAAAATGGGTTACCCAATTCAGGCGATTCATATACCTAAGACTGTTGATAATGATTTACCAATTACTGATAACTGTCCGGGTTTTGGTTCGGTTGCAAAATACATTGCTGTTTCTACTCTGGAAGCAAGTTTTGATGTGCGCTCAATGGCAAAAACATCGACTAAGATTTTTGTTCTTGAAGTAATGGGTCGCCATGCAGGCTGGATTGCAGCTGCGGGTGGTTTAGTTGAAGATCAAAATATTCCTGTTGTTATTCTTTTTCCTGAAGTTGAATTTGATCAGGAAAAATTCCTGGCTCAGGTTGATGCTAAAGTGAAAGAATACGGCTTCTGTACAATTGTTGTATCTGAAGGTGTACATTGGTCTGATGGCCGTTTCCTTGCAGAGCAGGGTACACGTGATTCATTTGGTCACGCTCAATTAGGTGGTGCGGCGCCAGTTGTTGCCAATATCATTAAAGATGCACTTGGCTATAAATTCCATTGGGCTGTTGCTGACTATCTGCAGCGTGCAGCACGTCATTTATCATCTAAGTCTGATGTTGAGCAGGCGTATGCGCTGGGTGAAGCGGGCGTTAAATACGCTTTAGAAGGCGACAATGCCATTATGCCGACTGTCGATCGTATCTCTAACAATCCATATGAATGGAAAATTGGTAAAGCACCTCTTTCAGAAGTGGCCAACGTAGAGAAGATGATGCCTATGGACTTCATCACTGACGATGGTTTTGGAATCACTCAAAAATGTAAAGATTATCTATTGCCTTTAATTGAAGGTGAAGATTATCCTCCCTATGAAAACGGCTTACCTAAGTATGTTGTTTTGAAAAATGAGAGTGTAGCCAGGAAGCTGCCAGACTTTGAAATATAAGCAATAAAAAAAGGGCTGATTGATTAATCAGCCCTTTTTTTGTCTTTCTTTTAGAATAAAGAGTCTGGAATTAAGAATTTTAGACTTAATTTTTAAAAATAGTACATGATTTTAATTAATCAAGCTCAATCAAACTCTTTTCTTTGTTTTTTATTTAAGAGAAGAGAATAGATTGAAACATATTAGTGCCTATTGATGTTGATCAATGAACATCTTTGGCTTTTAGATTAGACTCAAAAAGTCTTTTTTCGCGAATTCATACTGAATTCAATCATAAAACTTAGCAACGGGGGACGTAATGTCTGTTGAATTAATCTTTGCACTGGTAGCTGGAATCGCTGCAGTAGCCTATGGGGTAGTATCCATTAAGTGGATCATGTCTCATTCACCGGGAAGTGACACAATGTTGGAAATTGCGCAAGCAATTCAAGATGGTGCACAAGCTTATCTAAACCGTCAGTATAAAACCATTGGTATGGTTGGCGCTGTTGTTTTTGTTGCAATTTTTATCTTTATTGGTGCGCCAACAGCCATCGGTTTCTTAATTGGTGCTGTTTTATCCGGTGCGACTGGTTATATCGGCATGAATATTTCAGTCCGTTCAAACTCTCGTACAGCTGAAGCGGCTAAAAACGGTATGGGCGCTGCATTCCTTATCGCTTTCCGGGGTGGTGCTATCACTGGAATGTTAGTTGTTGGTCTGGCTCTGATCGGTATCGCCGGTTATTTTGCTATCTTAACAGTGATGGGTTCGACTGCACAAGAGACTGTTCATGCATTGATTGGTTTAGCCTTCGGTGGTTCTTTAATCTCAATTTTTGCTCGTCTGGGCGGTGGTATCTTCACTAAAGGTGCTGACGTTGGTGCAGATATCGTTGGTAAAGTAGAAGCTGGTATTCCTGAAGATGATATTCGTAACCCTGCAGTAATTGCTGATAATGTTGGTGACAACGTTGGTGACTGTGCTGGTATGGCGGCTGACTTGTTTGAAACTTATGCGGTAACTATTATTGCTACAATGTTGCTGGGTTCTTTAATGGTGACTACAGCAAGTGAAGTGGTTAACGCTGCTATAATGTATCCATTAGTATTGGGTGGTGTTTCTATTGTTGCTTCAATTATCGGTATTATGCTGGTTAAATTGAATAATGAACAAAGCAGCATTATGGGTGCTATGTATAAAGGACTTATTGCTTCTGCTGTCGTTGCCGGTATTGGATTCTATCCGGTTACAACTTATATGCTGGGTGACACGATAACTGTTGCTGGTACTGAGCTTGCGACCATTAACTTATACTTTGCTGCACTGATTGGTTTAGCTTTAACTGGTGCGATGGTTGTTATTACTGAGTACTACACATCAACAGAATATGCGCCAGTAAGAACAATCGCTGCCGCCTCTTTAACGGGTGATGGTACTAACGTAATCGCTGGTTTAGGTGTTTCAATGAAGTCAACAGCTGCACCTGTTCTTGCTGTATGTGCCAGTATCTGGGGCGCTTTCGAACTGGGTGGTTTGTATGCGATTGCGATTGCTGCAACGTCTATGTTGTCAATGGCAGGTATCATTGTTGCACTTGATGCCTATGGTCCTATTACAGATAATGCCGGTGGTATTGCTGAAATGGCCGAGATGCCTGAAGAAATCCGTAACATCACTGATCCTCTGGATGCGGTCGGTAACACAACTAAAGCCGTCACTAAAGGTTATGCAATTGGTTCAGCTGCACTGGCTGCTCTGGTTCTATTTGCTGATTACACACATACTCTGGAAGCAGCTGGTTCTGGTACAGTCACATTTGACTTATCAAATCACATGGTTCTGATTGGTCTGTTTATTGGTGGTTTAGTACCATACTTGTTCGGTGCTATGGCTATGGAAGCGGTTGGTCGTGCTGCGGGTTCTGTGGTAATTGAAGTGCGTCGTCAGTTCAAAGAAATGCCTGGCATTATGGACAGAACTCAAAAGCCTGATTATTCTAAAGCAGTTGATATGTTAACAGCCGCGGCTATTAAAGAAATGATTATTCCTTCAATCCTGCCAATTGCAGTGCCTATTGTTGTTGGTCTGACTCTGGGTCAGGAAGCATTAGGTGGTGTTCTTATTGGTACTATCGTTACAGGTATTTTCGTTGCGATTTCTATGACTACCGGTGGTGGTGCATGGGATAATGCTAAGAAATACATTGAAGATGGAAATCATGGTGGTAAAGGTTCTGATGCTCATAAAGCAGCGGTAACCGGTGATACTGTAGGCGACCCATACAAAGATACTGCTGGTCCTGCAATTAACCCAATGATTAAAATCATTAACATTGTTGCTTTAATGATGATTCCTCTTTTATAAAAAAGAGTATCAGAAAAATCTATAAGTAATATTGAATAATGGCTCGTCAGGCATACCTGTCGGGTCATTTATTTGAAGATTATATTTAAAACACTTTATTTAAACATAAGGAAAAACCATGCCAACATTCGTACGCACAGAAAAGTGTGATGGCTGTAAAGGTCAGGACAGAACAGCATGTATGTACATCTGCCCACACGACTTGATGAAGCTTGAC
>JAPVVU010000194.1 GCA_028571885.1 Gammaproteobacteria bacterium
GCTGGCCAGGCTTTCATTCACGGCACTTCCAGCACCGCCAATTATGGTATTGTCTTCCAAAGTGAGTAACAGCTCACAGGTGTTTGCAAGTTGGTGGATCAAATGGGTGTCTAAGGGTTTAATAAAACGCATATTGACCACTTTGATGTGGTAAATGTCTTTTAATTTATCAGCTGCAAGCAATGCTTCATGAAGCAGACTGCCGAAACTCAAAATGACGACTCTCTTACGGGGTGTTTTATTCTTAATACTTGAGGCACTATTCTTCTGGCTGTCAAAGACTAATTCACCTTTTCCTTTTTCAAGATTGAGTGCTTGCTGTTTATTGATGGCCTGTCCCGGTCCTTTACCTCTGGGATAGCGAACCGCGACAGGCGAATCAAGAGAAAAACCAAAGTCCAGCATATGATGACATTCATTTTCATCAGCTGGTGCCATAATGGTCATATTTGGAATGCAGCGCATAAAACTTAAATCAAAGTTGCCTGTATGAGTTGCGCCGTCACCACCGACGATACCAGCCCTGTCAATGGCAAATAACACGGGTAGATTTTGCAAGGCGACATCATGAATGAGTTGATCGTAGGCTCGCTGCAAAAATGTGGAATAGATGGCCACTACCGGTTTTAAGCCTTCGCAAGCCATGCCCGCCGCCAGGGTAACACTATGCTGTTCAGCAATGCCCACATCAAAATATCGATCTGAAAATTGTTCTGAAAACTCCACTAAACCAGAGCCTTCACGCATGGCGGGTGTAATAGCAATCAATTTTTCATTTTTATGTGCGGCGTCGATAATCCACTCACTGAATACCTGAGTATAAGTCAGACCAACCGGCGGAGAGGATATGGCGGCGATTTCAGCCTCAGCAGTCTCTTGCTCAGGTGGCTTGCTGAACTCTGTATAAAAGCCTGGCGCAGCGGCATGATATTTTGTGGGTGCTTTTTCAGCCGCTTCAAAACCTTTGCCTTTTTGGGTCACAATATGTAAAAACTGAGGACCAGATAATGCTTTAATATTTTTTAATGTGGTCAGTAAAGCGGGTAGATCGTGACCGTCAACGGGGCCAATATAATTAAAGCCTAACTCTTCAAACAGGGTGCCGGGAATAATCATGCCTTTCATATGTTCTTCTGCACGGCAGGCGAGCTCCCAGACTGAGGGCATAGAGCTGAGTACTTTTTTAGAATTGGATTTGACCGTGGAATAGAATTTTCCGGAAAGCACTTTGGCAAAATAATTTGATAAACCGCCGACATTAGGTGATATCGACATATCATTGTCATTTAAGATGACTAATAAATCAGCATCCAGATCACCTGCATGGTTCAGTGCTTCAAAGGCCATACCTGCTGTCATGGCACCATCACCAATGACGGCAATAGATTTACGCTTTAAACCATTTTGCTTTGCAGCAATGGCCATGCCTAATGCAGCACTGATGGAAGTACTGGAATGTCCGACGCCAAAGGCATCATAGGGGCTTTCTGTGCGTTTAGGGAAGCCGGATAGTCCACCTTTAATACGAATACTGCTCAGTTGTTGAGCTCTGCCGGTGAGTATTTTATGCGGATATGCCTGATGACCGACATCCCAGATGATTTTGTCATCAGGCGTATCAAAAATTCGATGTAAGGCAATGGTTAATTCAACGGCCCCCAAATTAGAAGACAGATGGCCGCCGATTTTATCCAGGGTGTGCAGCAAAAATAATCTGAGTTCCTTGGCTAATACGATTAATTGATCTTTATCCAGATTTTTTAAGTCATCAGGGGAATTGATGGAAGTTAATAATGGATAACGCAAAAGATCTGTCATATTCGTATCATTAAGAGTGTTATCAGGAAAATGCTATCAAAAGGCCGTCATTAATTATAATTAAGCTTGCAGCCTGAATATCATTGTGAAATATGCTGAATCAGCTGATTATTTTAATTTTGCAGATTTTTTTACTGCAGAGCTTTTAGAATAAGCGAATTAACTCGGAATTATACCTTAATTTAATGATCACGGGTAATAATATATTCAGAAAGCCAGCGTAGCGGATCGGCCTTTTGATCAAAATGACTCAGGCTGTCTAAGGCATTTTGATGGCATTGCTGTGCCATCTTTTTAGCACCATCAAGTCCTAACAGGGCAGGGTATGTTGCTTTATTAAGACTGATATCAGCACCTTGCTGCTTACCTAAGGTATGGGTGTCAGATTCAATATCCAGAATATCATCTTTGATTTGAAAGGAGAGGCCAATATTTTTTGCATAATTTTCTAAGGCTTCTAAATCCGGGATAGAGGTGTTTTTAGCGCAAAGTGCACCTAATTTAACGCTGGCAAGAATCAATGCCCCGGTTTTATGCTCGTGCATGACTTTTAACTGTTCCAGAGACAGGTTTTTTCCTGTTGCAGCTAAATCAATGGCCTGACCGCCAGCCATACCTGCAGCACCGCTGGCGTGAGCCAGAACTTTTATCATGGGCAGAATAAGACTGGCATCCAGATAACTATTGTCACTAAGCGTTTCAAAGGCGAGAGTCTGCAAGGCATCGCCTGTGAGCAGAGCGGTGGCTTCAGAAAATTGTTTATGGCAGGTGAGTTTGCCCCGGCGTAAGTCATCATCGTCCATTGCGGGCATATCGTCATGTACCAGTGAATAACAATGTATTAACTCAACGGCGCAAGCTGCGGCGTCCTGGTGCTCTGCAGGTATACTCAGTGCCCGACCGGTGAGATAAACCAATAGCGGACGAACTCTTTTGCCGCCATTAAAAAGGCTGTAATGCATCGCCAGATGCAGTTCATCGGCAATATCTGAGGTGTTGTCAATGAGCTGTTCAAGTGCCCGATCAACCCTTTGCTGATATTGCTGAGTTAACTGTTTTAAGTGCACTATTTGTCATCCTTACTTTCGCCATCCTTACTATCGTCCTCAGGATAGTCCTCAAGAGACGCTTTATTATCTTCTTCCAGCAAGATTTGTACTTTTTGCTGGGCATCGGTTAAGGCGCTTTGACAGGCTCGGGTCAAATGAATACCCCGCTCAAAATCCTGAAGCGACTGTTCCAGACTTAAATCACCGTTTTCCAGGGCATCGACCAGTTTTTCCAGCTCATTAAGTGATGATTCAAAATTAAAACTACCCTCTTTTTTTTTGTCTGAGGACGGTATTTGTTTTGTTGCAGGCTCTTTTTTTGTCATATACTTCGGCTTATTCGAGGTTTTAGGAAAGTTAATGCTATAATCGAAAAAAAATCATCTAAAGTGCTTCTGATTGATTTTTAGGATAATTGTAATCTTGCACTGACAGATGGTAAAGATTTTTAGTCAGTTTTTAAAAAGAATAAAGAAAAACAGTAACTATTCAGCGTATTATTTACAAAAATAACTGAATAAAGACAATGAAGTGTGAAAAAATACCTTTTTTGATCTATTTTTGAGATTTAATTTATGAATATTTGTATAAAAATACGCTTTTCCGGTATTTTTCGAGCGCCTAAAATGCTTGCCCTGTACGGGACAATGTTATTACTTCCTTTTAGTACCATTGTTTTTAGTAGCATTGTTGTTGCCGATACCTGGGACAAAATGGACAGCTTTTCTGATGAATATCAGGAAAATGACAATGTAGAAGACTTTGTCTGGAAAGAAGAGGGTGATAATTTACCTGCCTATCCACAAGACAATGACCTGCTTGAAGTGGCGGGCCCTCCGGCGTATCAGAATTATCAATACTTAATTGATGCAAAGAGCTTAAAAGTCGGACAGGATGGCGTGGTTCGTTACACGCTTGTCATTCGTTCATCCAGCGGGGCTGATAATGTGATGTATGATGGTATCCGTTGTACAACTCAGCAGCTGAAAAACTATGCTTATGGCAGCACAGATATGAATGGTAAGAAAAAATTTATTAAAAAGCAAAGTATAGACTGGAAGCCTTTTCGTGCATCAGGCGTCACAGCTTATGCGCCGATTTTTGTCACAAACTATTTTTGTGATCATTATGGAATCGCTTTAAAACGTCATGAAATTATACAGAATATAAAATATGGCAAGGGTAATGTTGATGGGCTTTATTATTAAAGTTATTGAGCATGACTTGCAGTGTGAGCCAGTAATACTCTTAGATAAGCGCTTCGATGACTTTATTTCCCCAATGGAAATTCAGGAATGAAAATAAAAAAACAGATAATATCCAGAAAAGAACATTCAGTTGCCAGAGATGACATCAGTAATAATGCCTTAAAAGTACTCTATCGTCTCAAAGATGCGGGCTTTCAGGCCTATCTTGTGGGGGGCGGCGTCAGAGATTTATTATTGGGTCAGAAACCAAAAGATTTTGATATTGCAACTGATGCTCATCCGGATGAAGTCAAAAGCTTGTTTCGCAACTGCCGTCTGATAGGCCGACGTTTTCGTTTAGCGCATATTCTTTATGGTCGTGATGTCATTGAAGTGGCTACTTTCAGGGGGCCTCATGAAGGCAAAAGTCCCAATCATGCCGATCAAAATGAAGAGGGTCGTATTACACGGGACAATGTTTATGGCAGTCTGGAAGAAGATGCCATACGCCGGGATTTTTCTATCAATGCGCTGTATTACAATATTCGTGATGATTCAATTGTTGACTTTACAGGCGGCATGGCTGATCTGAATAATAAAATGCTGTGCATGATCGGTGATGTTGAAACTCGCTATCGTGAAGATCCGGTCAGAATGCTGAGAGCTGTTCGTTTTGCTGCAAAATTAGATTTTCAAATGGATCAGAAAACCAATGATCTGATCATGGATCTTGGGTACTTGCTGGAAGACATTCCAGTTGCCAGACTATTTGATGAAACCATTAAACTGTTTCAAGGTGGATATGGTCTGAGGTGTTTCCAGCTGCTCAGAGAATATCACCTGTTTGAATTACTCTTCCCGATGACTGAAGCATCAATCAATAGCTCAGAGCACGAAGGCAGGACTTTAAAGCTCATTGAGCAGGCATTAAGAAACACAGATGAGCGGATAGCAACGGGAAAATCAGTTAATCCTGCTTTTTTTCTGGCTGTTTTGCTCTGGTATCCCATGCATGAACATAAAAACCATTTTATCGAGCATGGAGAACATGAGATGGAAGCACTGCTCAGTGCCGGTCGGGAAGTCATTATTCGCCAGCAGGCTCATACTTCCATACCAAAACGCTTTAGCCTGATGATGCGGGAGATTTGGCACATGCAGCCGCAATTACAGCATCCAACGCGTAAAAGAGCAATGCGTACCTTGAGTAATAAACGTTTTCGTGCAGGTTATGACTTTCTTTTACTAAGAAATAAAGTTGGTGAAACAGAATTAGAGTCACTGTGTGAATGGTGGACTGCTATTCAGACAAAAAATAAGCTTGATCAGGAACGCATGTGTGATGCCCTTGGCAAGGGGCAAAAAAAGCCCGGAAGGCGAAGTAAGCGTCGCCGCTCCAAAACAGGCAGTCAAATGAGCCATGCGGCAAGTAACGAGACTAATCATACTGCGACGAGTTTGGCAAATAGTGAATGATTTGTTATATAAGCCTGGGCAGCAACTTAAGTGGTAAATTGGGCGATCCGCTCACACAATTGCAAGCAGCATTGGGTAAAATCAGCAATGATCCCGAGCTAAAGCTAATAAAGACGTCTGATTTTTATCAAAGTAAAGCACTTACTTTGCCCGATACTCCCCCCCAGAATGACTATATTAATGCGGTTGCCATGCTGGAAACGGCTTTATCAGCAGAACAATTACTGTGTAAACTCAATGCAATCGAAGCATCACAGGGACGTGAAAGAAAACAACAATGGGCTGCCAGAACACTGGATCTCGATATCCTGCTTTATGGTGAACTGCAAATTCAGACAGAAACACTGGTGATACCGCATTTACAGATTAAATACCGTAATTTTGTGATTCACCCGCTTTTTGAAATTGCAGGCGCAATTGACATTCCGGGGCTGGGTGATTTGAGCGTGTTGTCTGAAAAAACGACCTGGGATGGCTTGCAGAAGATTGTGATATAAGAGTCTCGGAAATAAAGTAAGATTATAGGTAACTATTCAGCACCCCAAGCCGTAAAACGGCTAACCCTCTACATGCTACAAACATATAAAATTCATAGGCTTA
>JAPVVU010000195.1 GCA_028571885.1 Gammaproteobacteria bacterium
AAGGAGAAACATCAATAGATAATCCAATAGAGCTGAAAATAACTTTATTATCGGCAACAACAATATCAGACGTTTCTTTAAAACCGATGCCCACACCCGCAGCGCCGGTGGCATGAGAAATGGTATTGTTAAGGATTTTTACACCATCACTATACATTAGAAAGATGCCGACTGAATTATTTTTATAACTATTATTTTCAACAAGATTAAATTGTGAGTACATAAAGTGAAGACCATAACGCCCACCCACAGTAGTATTATCTTTTATGGTATTATTTTTTGAATACCAGACCACCATATCACGAGTATTAGTAATAGTATTGCCAATAATTTTGTTATCAAAGCTATACCATAAACGGATGGCATCACCACGCATACCCAATTCTTCATCCTTTGAACTGATGTGGTTTCGTTTAACAATATTATTTTCGGATTGCTGCAAATCGATGCCAAACAGGCAGTCATCAATGACATTATCTTTGATAACATTAAAATTACCCCGCACCTGAACGCCTGAATCGAGATCATTGTGATGATCCCCGGAATTCGTCAAATGAAGATTCTTAATTACCGCGCCATCGGTATCAATAATAATAACAGAGCCTTTACCACCGGAATTAATAGTCACTTTGCCCTGGCCATCCAGTGTGATCGCCTGTTCAATAACTACAGGGCCCGAGTATGTACCGGGAGGTATAATAAAGACATCACCACGTTTAAGTTTATCAACTAATGGCTGTAGAGGGGGGTAAGAACTTGTTTCAGGAGCATTTGCCCAGGACAAAGAACTAAAGGATAAACAAGTGAAAAAGACAACAATAAATCGTAATAACATTATGAGCAGCAGATCTTTATAGTAATGAAAAAAATAGGTAAAAAAGATTAAGGTGAATCTATCAGATAGATTCACCTCAACTTATTTTACATTAATGACAGCTATTAATGAAATAGAGAGTCATATTCTATACTGATTCATTACGGCGTATTAATGCCATAGCGGCCAGAATAACCGAATTAAGCATCATCAAGCCAAATCCTATTTCAGGATATGAAAACGTTGCAAACTGAGCCACTTTACCTTCACCAAAAACCGTTGGCATAAAGGGTTTGACAGCAAAAGCACCCATATCATTCAAGGTATGACCATACCACCATAACCAGGCGGAATAATCAATAATAAAGAAAACAGGCAGAGCCATAGGCACTAGAACCAAAAGCCAAAATAGAGGATTTCTTTTAGCTCGGGTAGCCATAACCAGCAATAATAACATTGCACCAATCAGACCAGCAAAAACAACATGAGTGGCTATTCTCAATGTTTTTACCATTGGTTGAATTTCTTCGGGATTATTAAAGTAGCGTCCTAAAACCTTACCATAATGCCAGGCCATCAATTGATAGCCGTTACCTGACCATTCATCTGAAACACGATTATTGGCGAGATCATTATCATAGGTATCCTTAAGTTGTAAAATAAGCCCTTCTTTTTGAGAAATGGTAACAACTGGAGCTGATTCAGAATCTTTTGTTTCTACCTCATCATCCATACTTTCAATTTCTCTGCCCGCTAATGAATCTCTTAATTGTTTTAAGGCCCGCTCAGAATCAACGGCTTTAACCTCAGCAGTAAGAGACATATCATTAACATCCTGATCCAATTGATTCATTAATGCATAGAGATAACCTTCATTTTGATAACTCAGGCCATCTGTTTTATAAATAGTCATAGTCATCCAAACGGCATTAATGGCAAAAGCAGCACCCAGAAACATCATTCGTTTTTTCGGATCGGATATGGCAAAACCGATAACCATAATAATCAATAAGGTAATTAAAAAGGGTGAAAAACCACGTTCGATTGGACCACCCGCAGCAATTGGATACATACCAACATAATGGTTAATGGTGTCCATTTCATGAACACAATCCAGAGCTTCTACTTCAGTAATTTCGTCTTTCACCACAAGCTTACAGCCATTAAAGACGCCATTCATATGGAAGTTAATACGCACACCATCAGGAAAAGCAGTTTCAGGATAGTTTGGTGCTGTTAAAGCAACCCACCAGATAGGAACAAAATAGACTGCGATCATCAAAAGCACAGAAGCAATTGATAAAGAAGTGATAATAAGAGGACGTTTTGCGTCATTCATGGAGAAGTTCCTTAATAAAAATTACGTTAGCATTTCCACCCCAAGAACGTGCTAAATTGTTTATAGTACGTTTAATAAATATTTTTTATAATATAAACTTTAACTGAAAGAAAACTATAAAAAACATTTATTAAAAACACTTATAATTTATAAACGGGTTTCCACGCATTTGTGTGGAAACCCGTTTTAACTATTTTTACGAAATCAGAGATTTCTAAAGTACTAATTAATCAAAATCAGGATTTAGCCAGTCTTTTGATGGCGCTGCATCACCTTCTGGCAATGGAATTTGAGCAACATAGCTGATTACATTAACCATGTCTTCTTGAGTGAAACCTTTAATCTGCTCAACCATATCCGGGTTGGCATTACGGCGTTTACCATCACGAATCCACTCAAACTGTCTTAACATATAGTTATAGTGCTGACCTGAAATTCTTGGATAGAATTTTTCTTCATCACCTCCACCAATCTCACCATGACATTTCACACAATTGTCAACATAAAGTTTTTTGCCTTTCGCCAAATCTGCAGTGGCAGGTCCTTTACCATTATCAGGATTCATTAGAAGCTTCTGAATATAGGCGGACACATCAGCAATTGCCTGCTCATCACCAATTGATTCTGGTAAAGCAAAAGGATACATTGTTGGATTATCACGATTCAGTGCACGAATATCAGCTAATTGCTTGATAATTACTTTTTTATGCTGGCCTGCTAACTGTGGGAATGTACCTTCTTTAGTACCCCAGCCTTCCGGCAAGTGACAGGCAGAACAAACTTCATAGACATCCAGACCATTTTCCAGATTAGGTGTTAGATGCAATGCCGCATCCTGTTCACCACCACCTTTATTCCAACCCGCTGCTTTTGCGTGCTCATCAGATTGTGAAGAGGCAAAAGTTAAGCCGCTTACTGCAATTGCTGTTGTGAATGCCAGCATATTAATCACTGATTTTAATTTCATGTTTGGTGAACTCCCCGATATATTTAAAAAATGTACTTAACTAAGTATTAAAAGTGACGATATTTTTTCACATTAAAACTCAGTATACCTTGATAAATATCAAAACTCTCTAATATTTAATAATTTCATATATTAAACAAACACTTATTTGTATCCTAGGACACAAATAGGTGCTTAAACTTGTGATTACTGCTCAGAAAGCCATTGTGCAATTGCTTTTTTCTCTTCATCAGTGGTCAGATGAGTAATACCTTTCATAGCTGCAGTCATGCCATTATTTCTTTTGCCACTTTGAATATCGATCATCTGGTTATATGCATAGTCTGCATTTTGTCCCGCCAGTTTTGGGTAAGAAGGCATAATAGGCGTTTTTGCATCTTTACCATGACAGGCAGAACAACCGCCTTTAGTGGGATCCATATACAAAGCACCGCCATCTAAAGCCATTGCATTAGACATAAAACCTGTTGCACAAACAGCAGCTACTGCAATTTGAGTTAATTTTTTCATAATATTTCCTTAGTGATTCAATTGAATTGTTATCAAACTTTTAATTTGAATGCCTGATTATGTCAGCATTCACATTCAGAGTACATTAGTATAACTTAACGGAGTCTGAACATAGTATGTTTTATCGATAAAACACACTGTGAGTTATATCACACAGTCCAGTATCGTTTATAAAACAAAAGGTATCTATAAGATAAAAGTATATTTTTTACAAAAGAAAGAGGGGACATAATGTCCCCTCTTCTTTGGTCAAACAAGCCTAAAAGTTATTTTTTAATGACTTTTGCGCCGTGCTCTTCCAGATAGGTTTTAGCTCTCAGACCAATGTCTGCAGTCTTAACCTGATACTGCCAATGTTGGCCAGCCCAAAGCGTTGCATTCTGCCAATCACCCTTAGCAGCAGCTGCTTCAGCTTTCTTCTTGGCACCATCTGCATGACCTAACTGGTCAGTCGCATCTTCAACCAGAGCCACAACTTCAGGGAAATCTTTGTAGTTAGTACTGGTGATATAACCAACCACTGAGTTAATGATTACCTGAGTGTCATTATTGGTTTTAACCTGCTTGTCATAATCAGCTTTAGTATATTTCTGACCTTCCTTGACTTTACCCGCTTTCCCTTTGTAGCCCTTAGGTTTAACTAACAGATAGCCTTCCATTTCCAGATGCAGTGCTGAACAGAATTCAGTACAGTAATAAGGATAAACACCTTCTTTATGAACGGTAAAGGTTGCACTAACAGTTTTACCAGGCTCAAGTGACAAATTCACATTGTGACCATAGACGGCAAAACCATGAGTTTCATCTTGTGCACGTTCCAGGTTTGTCAGGTGCAATTCAATGATATCGCCTGCTTCTGCTTCAATGGTCTCTGGAGTGATGTGTGAACGGATAGTTGTACCTTTGACAACAACAGTACACTTTCCACTAGCATCACAAGTACGAGTTGTCTTTTCACGACCAGCGCGAGTTTTAAACTCAGAACGCTTGTCTTCACGAGAGTTCCAACCAGACTTATAACGTACAGCTGGCTTTAACTTGTCCGCTTTAATCGCTGCAACATAGTGTGGTTCACCCAGAGGTACTGCCATATCATACAGCAATTCCATCTTATCGCCGCTGATATCAATCAACTGGTGATTTTGAGGGTGTAAAGGACCAATAGGATTGAAACGGTCAATTGCCAGCTTATTCAAAGCAACCAGATATTTACCATCTGGAGAAACGGTGTCGCCTTCCATAGTCATTAAGTGACCAATGTTATAGTGAATAGCTATCTTGTCCAGAAGTTTACCTTCACAGTAGTCCCACTTGCCAACCATAGAGTCAACATACAAAGAGGTGTAAACCACACATTCTTTTGAGTCATACTGGGTATGCAAAGGTCCAAGTCCTAATTCGACTTGCTTATGCAGAGCATCCTTCATACTGATAATGGGGATACCATAGGGATCTTTGCCTTCAAATTTCTTGTCTTTAATGGCTTTCATGATCTTGGCAAAGTCATAAACATAACCATGACTGTCTAACTTACCAGAAACAATGATGTATTTACCATTTGGAGAAACATCAACACCGTGAGGACTCTTTGGCTCAGGTACTAAGAATAGTGCATTATTCTTGACCATTGTCTCCATAGTGATAACAGCATGATCATTGATCATAGTTGTTTTGCCGGCTTTGAAAAGCTCTTCAGCTTTCTTCCAGTTAACAACGTGCAGGAAGTCAGTATCTTTGGCAGAACAACCTGCCTCATAAGGAGGGCGTCCTTTTTCAATACCACCAACGTAACGCTCAGAACAGAAAGAGTTGGTGAAAGACCAGCCTTCTGAGGCATTTTTACCAAAGTCTGATAAATCCTGACTATAAGGAGGTGCCATTACGGTGAAAGATTGCTTAGGATCAAGGCGACCTTTCTTACGATCAAACTTCCAATAAGTCATACCGCCACGGTATTTCTCATTAAATTCTTCTAAAGGTACATATTTAAAGGCTTCAAAAGGTGCAGGATATTGTGCAGCTTCAATCACGTATTCTGTATTAGAGGAGACAAAAGCACCGCCATGTGATGATTTGAATACTGGATTGATAACAATTTGTTTGGTTTCAAAGTCATGCAGGTCAATGACCGCAATTCTTGGATTGGCTTTATCATTAATGAATACATACTTACCATCGTAGTCACCATTGGTTTCTGAAAACGCCGGGTGGTGAGTATCACCATAGGTGATTTCAGTAGGATGCATCTGGCCTTGTGCCAATACTTTCTTTGACTCGTCATCAAAGCCATAACCCTGCCAGGGCTCCGGTGTGAAAACAGCAACATACTTCAAAATACGCATGGAAGGAATACCATAAATCATGATATGTCCACTTTGTCCGCCTGAACTGACTGCGATATACTCATCACGCCCACCGGTTGGTGTATAAGTCTTTGCTGCTGCCAGCAAATCCTTCTGAGTCAGCCCTCTTGCC
>JAPVVU010000196.1 GCA_028571885.1 Gammaproteobacteria bacterium
CTAATCACTAGGATAATGACTTTTATGGAAGTAAACTTCCTAAAGTCCTAATCATCCATAACAGATAAGTAAGCCATAATTGCCTGTATTTCTTCTGTCTTCATCTCAGCAAAAAAATCAGCATCATCATCATGTTCACGCTCACCTTTAGCTATTTGCTTCAGCTGCTTAAGCATGTATTCTGTATATTGTCCTGTCAGTTGGGGCATATCAGAATTTTTCTTGCCCATCCCTTTTTTGCCATGACAGGATTTGCATTCTCTATTGTAGCTTTTTTCCCCAAAATCTATTTCCCCTTCTGCCCTGGGAATATTGAAAACCTTTTTAGCAATTAATAATTTTTCATAGGCTGACATATTTTCATCAAACTTTGGCATTTGGCTAATCAATTTAATTTGAGATAAAAAAGCCGCTATTGAGGGGATATCTTCTTCAGGCAATTCACGATCATTGGCATAAGGACGCATCGGAATATTTTTACGTTTTTCTTCTTTAAACAGTTTAATTTGCTGAGCAATATATTCAGCAGGCAGACCCGCTAATCTTGGATATTCACCCTGCTTACCACCTTCACCATATTCACCATGACAACCGGCACAGACCTCATTAATTTCTTCACCTAGCTCAAGATCAATCTCAGAATCTTTAGCATGACTTAATGATATAAAGCAGAAGAAAACAGACAAAATAAACACTTTAGACATGACAAGCCTCACCCAAATTGGGCAGTAAAAAAGGGAAATCTTTGATAATAGTTGAGCCTATTCTCTGATAGGCTAGCAAATTACAGGAGTGAATTTCTAGAAATTAATCACTAGCACCTCAACATATTAGTATAAATTCAAAATATGCGGGGTAATGACTTTTCCCTGAAGGATAAGTGCATTAACGAAATTGAAAATTTCTAATTTACTAAATGGAAGTAAACTTCCTAAAGTCCTAATCATCAGTAATGGATAAGTAGGCCATAATGGCCTGAATCTCTTCAGGCTCCATTTCTGCAAAAAGCTCTTCAGCGTATTCATGCCAGCGTTCACCATTAGCAAATTGCAGGATTTGTTTGGTCATGTATTGAGTATACTGTCCAGCCAGAGGAGGTGTATCCGAGTCATCTTTACCTGCACCGTTTTTACCATGACAGAGCTGACAATCATCTACATAAAGCTCTTCGCCCAGCTCAATATCCCCTTCCAATTTTGGAATATTAAACACTTTTTTGGCAATCAATAATTTTTCATATGCCGTGACTGTCTCATCAAAGTCTGGCATTTCACTGGTTAATTTTATTTGTGATAAAAATGCAGCAACTGATGGAATATCTTCATCCGGCAATTCGCGATCATTGGCATAAGGACGCATGGGCATATTTTTGCGTTTTTCATTTTTAAACAATTTAATTTGCGCAGCGATATAATCAGCTGGTAAACCCGCTAATCGAGGGTATTCGCCATCTTTTCCACCTTCACCATATTCACCATGACAACCTGCACAAACTTGATTAATTTCTTCACCAAGATCCAGATCAATCTCAGGTTCTACTGCATAACCAGAAGACAGAAAAAGTGAAATAAATAAAAAAATAAAAATTTTCATCATGAATTGTCTATACCAGTTAAGGCAAATCACCCTTTTTGAAAAGATAATAACCAGCATATGCACTAAGAGTACCTAATGAAACAGGATAGACGATAGACCAGATGATATAACCTGTTTCGGTAAAATGATCCAGAATGATATATGCCGAAGGTCCCAGAATAACCAGTTGAGGATCAAACAAAACCATAGCCGCAGTACGAAATACCTGCAATGGATTAATAAGAGATAGAATAACGGCTGTATCAGAGGGTAAACCTTCGCGGATCATGATGCCAAGAAGAATTAAATCAAGAAACAGCAAAAAAGTCAGCCAGACCATAAAAGCCAGTCCCTGAGCGACATCTGAACTTCTTGCAATACTTGAAATCAACATGCCGATACCCAGAAAACACCAGGCAACGGCCAGCAGCAAGCCTGTATAGCTTAGAAACAGCCCCCAGGGAATGTCTGCGCCTTTTATTGATGCCCAGATAACAGCACCAATCATAGCCAGAAAAACAGGCAGGAAAACAACAATAAAACGTCCCAGAAAACGTCCCCAGAACCAGGCTGCTAACGAAATAGGCAGAGAAAGCAGATATTCAAAAACTCCCGCTTCTCTATCACCTGCAACAGAACGAACTGTGGTAATCAGGACAAACACAGGCAAAATGGCGATGGTCAATTGAATATAGGTGATTAACAAACGAGTTAATCCGGTAAAGCCCATAATACGGCTTTCTGTAATACCGAAAACAAACAGAAGAACAACAATGCCACCAAAAACACTGCTGTAAACAATAAACCATTTCGCTCTGATTGACTCAATAATATCAGCCCAGGCAGTTAACCATAAATGTTTCATTTAACTTTCTCTTTATATACGCACTTTATTTTTTATTTTTTGATTTACAACTTACAACTTACAACTTACAACTTCTCTTAATGCTCCAGATTGCCGCCATGGATATTTAATTTTTTTTCAACTTCATAGATATGTTTGACTGCCTGCTCATAATTTAATGCGCCTTCAACTTGTTCAGGCTGCGCACCCAACCCATAGTTCATTGGAGTCGTTAGTCCCCTGGTAAACCAGGCATTTTTTGCATTAATCCAGTCATTCGTCAGGTAATTATTTACCCAGACTTCTGTTTTAGGATCATCCTTATAGCTTTGTGTGTCTAACCAAAGCACAGCACAGCCCATATCATCAAATTTATAAACTTTTGAGCGCTTGCCTTCTGGAAAAACCCGAACCTGGGCAGCAAAATTTCGCTCACTGAGCATCATTTGACAGCGTTCACAAGCATCTCGATCCCACTTAACATCAACGGCACCCGTTTGTTTATCATTGCCGCAAGCCGATAGAAAAAGGACAACTAAAAGAATAAAAAAAGTTTTTTCCTTAGCGGTAAACAAGACCTTAATCATTTCTTTTGTTCTACCATATGGATATCTTTTAATATTGCTGCATATCGGGAGAGAACACCGAGGAATCGTAATCTATCGGGACCTGCGACCTGACCTTGCCATGACGTGCCATCCTCAGATTCAAAACTCCACGCTTTAATTGCCTTGGCAAAGGCTTCATCAACGCGCTTAATTTTAATTTCACTGTTCAGCACACTGTTCAGATCAACTTCATCTTCAACACGATCATCGAGAACTACAATTCCCTGATCCATCTCAATCACACGATTAACCAGAGCTGCAACCTCGTCCAGTCGATGACTGGAAATCAGCATGACGGCTTCATCTTTCTTCTCGGCGAGAAGTTGAAAGAAAATATGACGTGCCTCAGGATCAAGATTTGCGGCAGGTTCATCAAGAATTAAAATTTTTGCTTCACGACCCAGTGCAATACTGATTAATATTTTTTGCTTCTGACCACCAGAGAGTTTAACAAATGGACGCGATTTTAATTCATTAAAATCCAGCCCTAAACGTTCTAAGACTGAAATCATCTCCCCGGGATCGGCATCACAAAGACTGGCTGAAAATTCAATCAGTTGTCCCACAGGCATCTTTAGCGGCGGCGGCAGCTGAGGCACAAAACCAATATCTTTAAGTACTAGTTTACGTTCTTCACGAGGATCCATACCATTGACACGAACCTGACCTTCACAGGTATATTCACCCAGAAGGCATCGAATCATGGTTGTTTTCCCGGCACCGTTTGAACCGACCAGGGCGATTCGATCACCCTTTTTAATATCCAGGTTCATACCTTTAAGTACTTCAGTACGTCGAAAGGTCTTTTTTACATTGTCGAATTTAATCATTTGTTTGCTTGTTCCGATGATGGCTCTTCATTGGCTGAAGGCTCACTGTTAACTAAAGGCTCTTTATCAACTAAAGACTCATTGCTATCAGGCATCAATGGCAGCTCTTCTTTTTTAGGCTTACGGGTCAAACCTTTAAATTCAAAATTTAAAGAATTAGTGGGGCATGCATCCACACACAAACCACAACGGGTACAGTCTGCACCTATTCCTACTTCAACATCCGAACTACGGTTTTTAATGGTCAGATCTAACACATGAGGCACCAGGCAGACAGCTCGACAGTCCCCCTCATGTTTACAATCAGTTAAGTCATAGGTCACTCTTAATGGTGAAAAAACACCGACAATTCCGTAGGTGATGCCGATTGGACAAACATAGCGGCACCAGGCACGACGGGAAAGAAAAATTTCAAATAAGAGTAAAAAAGCGACCCAGATAAGTGCAAGTGTTGGACCATAAATAATCGCCCTGCTCAAAATACCTGTCGGTGAAATAAACTCAAAAACTGTATAGCCTGATACTATAGCAAGCAGAGCAAAAATCACATAAAAAACCGTTCTGACACCGCGATGAAAGGTATAATTTTTAGCTAATCCGCGTTTTGCCAACCACAGGTGTAATGACTCAGTCCACTCAGCTAATAGATGATAGGGACAGGCCCAGGAACAAAAAGTACGTCCGCCAAGAAGAAACCACGCAATAAAAATGGTGACAACACCAATCAGCAGATTAATCAGAACCGCCTTATAGGCCAGCATCACCTGCAGGGCAGAATTTAAATCAGCCATGTGAAAGCCCATAAAACGAGAGGCTGTCAACGAGCCTTCCAGTAATTGGATATCCAGTGAAAATGAAACAACAAATAACAGATTCACTGCAATCAGGGTTAACCAGCGGCGTTTGCGCCATTTGTTTTTGGCATTTTTATGATGCTCATCATGCAAGGCTTCAATCTCAGCCTTGGTGACTTTTATGCCTTTCTTATAAAAGTATATTTTTTGAGCCGCAGGTGAAATCTCATCTTTTTTCAGTTTATGAGATGCTTTGCCAAAGAGTTGAGCTATAGATTCTAATGCTCTGTTCATGAATGTCCCCTTTTACTTTTGGCCATATACATTTCACTCAGGGGTATTTTGGTCAGGATATTATAGTCAACGATAATAGACGCCTGCTCCGTGGGACAAATCATTTCACACACACCACAACCTACGCAACCGTCATAAACAACCGGCTTCATGTGTTTAACACCATTTTTTTCTTCAATAAGTTCCAGACCTATAGCACGCTGAGGCGGGCATTGATTATCATCACCTGAAGGCGGCTTACCTGCCTGACATTGATTATAACGCTGTTCAATAGGACAGGCCTGAACACACAAATCACAAATTTCCACATCATAGGGATAGTCTTTTAATGGAATGGGGTTCCAGCGATCAATTTCTTCATAGCGTAATAAACCTTCATAGTCCGGTCCCCTTGCCTGCCCTTTAAATCCCTTGCCCGCCACAGCCAGACAAAGTTTAGGTTTATCAAAAACAGCAAAGCCCATACGGGTATCATGGGTATAGTCCAGTGTATGTGTTAATGAGCCCGTTGGGCAAGCCAGCACACATTGCAAACCATCACAGGAGAAATCACAAGCTTGTTCTCTGGCATCAATATAGGCAGCACCAAGGCCAAAGCCAGTACCAAGATCATCCAGTTTTACCGCATCAACCGGACAAACCTGCACACATTGACCACATTTAATACAAGAGGAGAGATAGTCTTCCTCACTTAAGGCACCCGGCGGGCGCAATCGGGGGCGTTTGGCATCGGCCGGTATCGGTACAAAACCAAGCAATGAAATACTGGTTACTCCCACGGTCAAAGCGACTGAACGGAGAAACTCCCGTCGAGCTTGTTGAGCCCGTCTTCCCGGCCCTCGAGTAATATTACCCTTAGCTTTTCTGGCAACAGGAGGCCTGGCTTCAGGGTTTTGTGAATCCTCTTGTGTGTGCGTCGTGGAATCTGTCATTGGAGATACCCTTTTAATCGTCGTTCTAATTCATTTTCCGGTTTGAAACCTGGAAGAGTTTCGTTTTCAGAACTAGTTTCTGAACTTGATTCAGGTTCATTGTTATCATTAATAGCAATGGTGTTGAGATTAACGTCCATAATTGGAGATTTATCACGTAAAATCAAATCAGGTTCGCTAAAAGGTGCCAGACGTTCCAGAAAGTCAATAAGTTCAAGCATGGC